>JAYSSW010000436.1:0-8574 GCA_043720335.1 Planctomycetia bacterium | reverse complement strand
GCGCTGCTCGGCGCCCCGTGGCTCGGCCATCTGCTCCGCCTGAACCTCGGCCGCGGCCGCTACCGCCCCGAAACCATCGACGCCCTGCGCGGCCGGCTCGGCGACCGCGTCCGCTTCGACGGCTGATTTTGGCTGGATTCCCGCCCCCGAACATGCGACGCTGGAACCGGGAACACGTCTCGCCTTCGGAAGCACACCCATGTCGTCCGCGCAACCATTGACCGCTCCCGCCCCGCCAAAACGTCCGCGCCGCTGGATCTGGCGCACGCTCCTCGCCATCGCCGTGCTGATCGTCGTGGGAGGCGGGCTGTTCTGGTGGCGGCTCGAATCCGCGCACTGGAGCACGGCGGCCGTCCTCGCCGAGACCGACGCGCTCGATCCCGGCTGGCGCATCGACGACGTGATGAAGCAGCGCCGCCGCGTCGCCGACGCCGACAACAGCGCCCTGCTCATCGACGCCGCCCGCATGGCCGGCTACGTCAGCGTCTACTCGGCGCCGAACCACGACACGATCATGGAGGGCTGGAAGGCGCCGCTGCCGCTCAACCACGCGCAGCGCGAGCTGCTCCGCAGCGAACTCGCCAAGATGCCCAAGGCCGTCGCCCTGGCGCGGCAGATCAAGGACCGCCCGTACGGCTCGTTCCCCCTCACCCTCAGCCCCGACTACATCAGCACGCTGGTCCCGCACGTGCAGACCGTACGCGAGACGATGGTCGTTCTACAATTCGACGCCTGGCTGCGCGCCGACAGCGAATCGGTGGCGGCGTCGCTGGAGTCGTGCCAGGCCCTGCTGAACACGGGCCGCTCGCTCGCCGACGAGCCGTTCCTCATCTCGCAGCTCGTCCGCTACGCGGGGCAAGCCATCCTTCTCGACGTGCTGGAGAAATGCCTGGCGCAAGGCGAAGCGACGCCCGTGCCGCTTGCCGCGCTGCAGGACAGCCTCGCGCGCGAGATCCGCGAGAGCGACTGGCTGTTCGCGCTGCGCGGCGAGCGGGCCGGCGGGATTCTGTTCCTGGAGAACGCCGAGAGCAGCCCGGTGAAGTTCCGCCAGTTGAAGCAGATAATGGGGGTGCGCAACGGGCCGACGAAGTTCCAGTTGAGCGACTACGTCTTCGACTACCTGCCGGCGTCGCTGAAGATGCAGATCCCGCAGCACCTGCGCTACATGAACCGGATCATCGAGGCGGCGAAGCTGCCGCTGCACGAGCAGACCGTTGCACTGGCGAAGATCGAGGCCGACCTGCCGCAGCAGCCCGCGATCAACCAGGCTCTGGCGCCGGGCAAGAAGATGGGCGGTGCCCACCTTCGCAGCCAAGCCGGACTGCGGACCATGCTGGTCGCCCTCGCCTGCGAACGCTACCGCATGCAGCACAAGACGTGGCCCGACTCGCTCGAAAAGCTCGTCGAAGCGAAGCTGCTCGACGCCGTCCCCGCCGACCCGTTCGATGGCAAGCCACTTCGCATGACACGAACCAAGTGGGGCGTCGTCCTCTACTCCGTCGGCCACGACAACGTCGACGACGGCGGCGCCATCGACCGCGAACGCCCCATCGACCCCGGCGTCGACCTCGGCGTCCGCCTGTGGGACCTGTCGCGCCGCAAGGGAGGCGTGCCATGAGCGAACCCGCGAAGCCTCGGCGGTGGCGTTGGAGGGCATTCGTCGGCGTGCTGGCGATTATGGTCGTCGCTGTCGGCTGGCTCTGGTGGCGCGCGACATCGCTGAACCGCGCGATCGAAGCCGCCTACGCCGCGACGGATCGGCTCGACCCCGGCTGGCGGCTCGACGACCTCCTCGCCAGCCGCAAGAAAATCCCCGACGCGGAGAACAGTGCGCTGCTCATCGAGAAGTTCGGCCGTTTGGCACCCGGCGTCTTCGTTTATCGCGCAACCGACTACGAGGAGCGCCGCGCCGACTGGAAGCTGCCCGCCCGCTGCCCGCCGCTGCTGCACCATCTGCTGCGCGACGAACTCGGCAAACTGCCGTTGCAGGCTCTGCCCGCCGTGCGCACGCTGAAGGATTTCCCGAACGGATCGTTCGCCGTGAGATTCGGTCCCGATTTCATCAGCACGGTACTCGTCGGAATCGACGAATCAGTCGCCGTCGCGGACTGGCTGGAGCACGACGCGCTGCTGCACTGCGCCGACGGACAGATCGCTGCCGCCTTCGCGTCGGCGCAGGCCCTGCTGAACGTGGCTCGCTCGCACAACGATGATCCGTTCCTCATTTGCTCGCTGCAATGCAATGCGTTCCGGCAGCGGGTCGCACGCGTCTTGGAAGCCTCGCTTTCGCAGGGAGAAGCAGACGACGTCCTGCTCCGCGTCGCACAGGAGTCCTTGATGCGCGAATTCGGCGATTCCCATTTGCTGCTCGCGTTGCGTTTCGACCGCGCCGGCTACCACAAGCTCATCCGCCACTACGACGACAACGGCCTCTCGCTCGAAGCGTTGACCCGACGGCCAGGCGGCAATGCCTGGCTTCAGCGCGCCGAAGATTTCGTGAAGCCGCGCCCGAAGCAATCGATCCCCGACTGGCTCGACTACTCCAACGCCATCGTGGAGATCGCGAATCTCCCTTCACACGAGCAGGCCAAGCCGCTCGAAAAACTTCAGCACTCGATCCGCGACCGCAGCCAAGCCACGCGCCTTTTGGCACCTGCCATGACGAAGGTCGCCGCGCACGACCGCGCCACGCAAACGCTGCTCCGCTCCGCCGTGGCCGCCCTCGCCTGCGAGCGCTACCGCTTGCAGCACAAAGTTTGGCCGGAGCGCCTGGGGCAGCTAATCCATGCAAAGTTGCTCGACGCAATCCCGCTCGACCCCAACGACGGCGAGCCGCTGCGGCTCCAGCGCACCGACTTCGGCCTCGCTATCTACGGCGTCGGCGACGACCGGGTCGACGACGGCGGCGCCCTCGACCCCGCGAACGGCACGACTCCCGGCACCGACATTGGCTTCCGCCTGTGGGACGTGCCGCGCCGCAAGGGAGGCGTGCCATGAGCGAACCCGCGAAGCCTCGGCGCTGGGGGCGCCGAATCGGGATCGCGCTGGCGTTGTTGACCGTGTGCGGCGCCGCGTGGTTCGCCTGGACGCGGTTCAGCACGCGAAACGCCATCGACGCCGCCTATGCGGAACTGGACGCGACCGACCCGGGTTGGAGACACGAGCAGATTCTCGCCAGCCGCAAGCTAGTGCGCGACGAGGACAACAGCGCACTCGTCATCACGGCAGCGGCGGCGGCGTTCCGGGCGCAAATGTCGATCCGCTCCCCGGCGCTGGAAGAAGCGGAGCCGGATTGGCAGCTGCCCAAACCGTGGCCGCCGAAGCTGCGCGACCTGGCCACGCCGCCGCTGGCCGCGCTGCCGCCGAAGGCGCTGCAGTCCGTCCGCAGTTTGAAGGACCTGCCCGCCGGGCGCTTCAAGTTGAAGATCGATCCGACGTTCGTTGAAACGCTGGTCTCGCATTTGGAGCGTGTCGATTTGGCGATGAGCTTGATGGAATTCGACGCCTACCTGCGCGCCGAGGAGGAATCGCTCGACGCGGCTTTGGAGTCGTGCCGAGCGCTCCTGAACATCGCGCGAGCGCCTGCGGGCGAGCCGTTCATCATCAGCCATCTCTACCGCTGCAAGGGACATCGCCATCTGGCGTGCGCCGTCGAACGCATCTTGGCGCAAGGCGAAGCGACGCCAGAGAGCCTGCGGCGGTTGCAGTCGGAGGTCGAGCGCGAGATCGGCGAGAGCGAGATCCTCACCTCGTTGCGGGCCGAGCGAGCCTGTGGCATCGAGTGCCTGGAGTACCTGGAGCGAGAGAAGAAATCGCATCGTTTCTTCCAGCGAATGCTTGTGGACCAGTCCCCGAACGTGCCGCCCAACCGCGTGCGCGACAGGATCTTGGAGCATGTGCCGCACCGGACGGCGCCGTACATCGTCGATCACCTTCGAGTCACGACGCGGATCGTCGAGGCGGCGAAGCTGCCGTTGCACGAGCAGGCCGCCGCGTTGAAGCCGATCGTCGCGGAGATCAAGGATCGACAGATGCCCACGGTCACGTTGTTGATGACCAACTCGGAGAAGCACTTCCGCATGCACCGCGCCAGCCAGACGCGGCTGCGTGCGCTCGCCGTCGCGCTGGCGTGCGAGCGTTACCGCGTGCAGCACAAGGCTTGGCCGGCGTCGCTCGAATCGCTCGTCGATGCGAAACTGCTCGGCGCCGTGCCACTCGACCCCAACGACGGCAAGCCGCTGCGGTTCCGCCGCACCGAGTGGGGCATCGTCGTCTACGGCGTCGCCGACGACCGCACCGACGACGAAGGCAACATCCTCCACGAATGGAACGAACCGCTCGGCACCGACCTCGGCATCCGCCTGTGGGACGTGCCGCGCCGCAAGGGGGGCGTGCCATGAGCGAACCCGCGAAGCCTCGGAGATGGTGGAAGCGCGGCGTCCTCGGCGTATTGGCGCTGATCGTCGTCGCGGGAGGCGTCGTCTGGTGGATGCGGACCGCGTCGCAGCGCGAGCTGGCCGACGCCTTCGCGGAACTGGACCGAGACGATCCGGGCTGGCGGCTCGACGACATCCTCGCGAGTCGCCGCAAGCTGCGCGACGAGGACAACAGCGCGCTGGTCGCGTTGGCAGCGACGCCGAAGCTGCGCGTCGCCGCCCTCGAAGACGCGCCGAACTACGAGCAGGTGATGACGCCGTGGCGGCCGCCGGCGGCGCTGTCGCACCTTCAGCGCGAGTTCCTGCGCACCGAGCTGGCGAAGGGCGCCGCCGGCCTCGCGCTGCTGCGCCGCCTCAAGGACATGCCCGAAGGCTCGTTTCCGCTCAAGATCGCTCCCGACGCGGTCAGCACACTGGTGCCTCATATCCAGGAGTTGATCTCCCACGTCAATTGGCTGCGGCACGACGCGATGCTGCGCGCCAGCGACGAGTCGGTGGACGCGGCTCTGGAATCGTGCCAGGCCCAGTTGAACGCGATCTGGGCGCACGCCGATCAAGGATTCCCGATCGCGATGCTGCAGCGGTCAGGCCGGTTCCAAATCACGCTGCGCACCGTGGAGTTCTGCCTGTCGCAAGGCGAAGCGTCGCCGGAAGCGCTGGCCGCACTGCAAGCCCTGGCGAGCCGCGAGATCGGCGACCGCGAGTTCCATCAGATGATGCGAGGCGACCGGGCAGGCACCGTGCAGTATCTGCTGAACTACGACAAGACCACCTATTCACTGCATGCGATGAAGGCGAACCTGAACGCCAATTTCAAGAAGGCCGCGCCGACCTGGCTCGACAAGCGGTTCGACTACTTTCCGCAGTCGGCCTCGTCGGAGCTGCCGGGCTACCTGCGCTACATGAACCGTGTCGTCGAAGCCGCCAAGCTGCCGCTCCATGAACAGCTCGATGTTCTGAAAAAGCTCGATTCCGAACTCGGGAACGAGTCGGCGGTCACGCAGACGCTGGCACATCCCTCGGCGCTGCTGTACCGTCCCGCGTGTCGAGGCCAGGCGGCGGTCCGCACGATGGTGGTCGCGCTGGCGTGCGAGCGCTATCGCGTGCAGCACAAGGCGTGGCCCGCGTCGCTCGAATCGCTGGTGGAAGCGAAGCTGCACGACGCGGTGCCGCTCGACCCGTGCGACGGCAAGCCGCTGCGCTACCGCCGCACCGAGTGGGGCGTCGTCGTCTACAGCGTCAGCAACGACCGCGTCGACAACGACGGCGCCATCGACCACGACCAGCCGCACGTCGAAGGCGCCGACCTCGGCATCCGCCTGTGGGACGTGCCGCGCCGCAAGGGAGGCATGCCATGAGCGAACCCGTGAAGCTGCGACGAGTCTGGCTGCGGCGCGTGTTGCTGTTCCTGCTGTTGGCGACGGTCAACATGCTGGTTGGCTTCGCCGTCCTGCGTGGCTGGGAAAGCCGTGAGTTGCAGCGCGACCTGGCGGCGGCCTACGCGGCGACCGATCTTCTCGATCCCGACTGGAGGCTCGCGGACCTCGTCGCGAAGCTGCCGCCGGTCGCGGAAGGCGACGACATCGGCCCGCTGATCGCCGAGGCGCACGCGATCCAGAAAGGCCGGACGATGGATCGCGACCCACGGTACGCGGAGGTGATGGAGGGGCTGAAGCCGCCGCTGCCGCTCTCGCTTGAGCAGAAGGAATTCCTGCAAGGCGAGTTTGACAAGATGCCCGGCATCGTCGAGGTGGGCCGGCGCCTGAAGGACCGGCCGCACGCCCGGCTCGTGACGAAGATCGCCCCCGAGTACTTCACCACGCTCGTGCCGCACGTCCAGCACGCGAGGGCCTTGATCGATGTGATGATGCACGATGCTTGGCTGCGGTCCGATGCGTCGCCCGACGCCGGGCTGGAGTCGTGCATGGCCGTCCTGAACCTGGGCCGTTCGATGGCGCACGAGCCGTTCCTCATCGCGTTCCTCGTGCGCTGCCGAGCCCACGCGGCGCTGGCCGAGGGAGTTGAACGCTGCATTTCGCAGGGTGAAGCGCGGCTGGAAATGCTGGGCCAACTGCAGGCCCAGATCGAACGGGAGGCGAACGAGAGCGAGATGCTGACCGGCCTTCGCGGCGAGCGTGCCGGCATGATGAACGACTTCAAGGACCCGCAGCGCGTGGACCAATTCATTTACCAAGAGGGGGCGTCGGGCCGTCCGATGCGAACGCCAACGTTCCTTGAGGAAGCGAGCTGGTTCTTTTCGCACCGTCCTCGGGTCGGGCTGCCGGGCTACCTGCTGTACATGGACCGCGTCGTGGAGGCCGCCCAGTTGCCTCTGCACGAGCAGCCGGACGCGATGGCCCGGATCGAAGCCGGCCTGCAGAACGAGGCGATCATCACGAAGCTGCTGGCCCCCGGCATGACAAAGATCTGCAAGTCGCACCTTCGCAGCCAGGGCCAATTGCGGTCGCTGGCCTCCGTGCTGGCGTGCGAACGCTACCGCATGCAGCACAAGGCCTGGCCCGCTTCGCTCGAATCGCTGGTGGAAGCGAAGTTGCTGTCCACCGTGCCGCTCGACCCGTGCGACGGCAAGCCGCTGCGCTACCGCCGAACCCTCGAAGGGCTCGTCGTCTACTCGGTCGGCGACAACCGCGTCGACGACGGCGGCGACATGCCGCGCGACCTTGTCGTCCGCCTGTGGGACGTGCCGTGCCGCAAGGGAGGTGTGCCGTGAGCGAGACGACAAAGCAGCCAACGCGCTGGCGAAAGCGGATCGCCGTCCTGCTGGCGGCGGTCGCGTTGCTGGCGGTGCTGGGGGTCGCTCGGCACTTCTGGACGAAGCACGCCGTTCGCACGGCGGTCGACGAAGCGCTCGCGGAGACGGATCGGCTCGATCCGGGGTGGCGCACGGCCGATCTTCTCAAGAAGCGCCGGCACGTCGCCGACGCGGACAACAGCGCTCTGATCATTGACGCGGCCACGAAGTCGGGGCTGATCGACTGCACGAAGGCGACCGACTACGACGAGATCATGAAGGACTGGGGCGCTCCGAAACCGCTCACGTTGGCCCAGCAACAACTGCTGCGCGGCGAGTTGGCCAAGATGCCCAAAGCGCTGGCGCTGCTCCGCCAGATCAAGGACTATCCGAACGGCTCCTTTCCGCTGCACTCGAACGACCTCATGCACTCGCTGCTTCCGCACCTGAAACCGGCTAGCACCGCCCTGGACTGCCTGCGGCACGACGCGATCCTGCGCGCTGAGGAGGTGTCGGTGACCGCCGCCCTTGAGTCGTGTCTCGCTCTGTTGAACACGGGCCGAGCGTTGCAGAATGATCCGGATCTGCTCTCGCAACTCCGGCGCGATTTCGCCGCTCAGCAGTTCGCGGAAACAGTGGAGTGGAGCCTTGGTCGCGGGGAGGCGACGCTCGCGGTCCTTTCGGTGCTACAGGCAGCAGCCTCGCAAGAAACGGCGGAATGCGACTGGCTCTACGCCGCCCGATGCAGCCGGGCCGCACTGGTCGATTTTTTCCTTCAAATCGAGCGATTCCCCAAGGAGCATTTTCAATTACGGCAATTTGCAGGTGGACCGCTGCCTGCGATCATACCTGTCCGGGTGCGCGAATACATCCATGTGAATTGGCCGCCCAGCATCGAACCTGAGATCCCCGCGTTCGTCCGCTACGAGAACCGCTTTGTCGAAGCCGCCAAGTTGCCTATTCACGAGCAGCCGGCCGTACTCACCCGAATCGACGCGGACCGGAAGAATCAACCGAACTTCACTCAAATTCTTTCAACCCGCTACGAGCGAGTCGGAGTGTTTCATGTACGCAGCCACGCGGCGCTGCGTTGCTGCCTCGCCGCACTCGCTTGCGAGCGCTATCACATGGAGCACAAGATGTGGCCGGACTCGCTCGAAAAGCTGGTTGAGGCAAAGTTGCTCGACGCGGTTCCCGCCGATCCGTTCGATGGCAAGCCGTTGCGGCTGCGGCGGACCGAATGGGGAATCGTTGTTTATCAACGGCCCGCGACAGGGCTAGAAGTGGGGGTTTTGCGCGAGCAGACTGGAATCCGGTGGTTTTGCCGAGGGAGTCTTGCTGGGCTGATCGGAAGTTGGTCTGGACGCCGGATTGTCCTCATCCTCG
>JAYSSW010000435.1:0-1841 GCA_043720335.1 Planctomycetia bacterium | reverse complement strand
GGGCTTACGCCGCGCCGCTCGCCCTTCTGTCGCTGGGATGACTTCCGTCGCACGAGGTTTTGCAACCGCTTCATGGCGCCCGCATGGGCTGGCGGAAGGATCGCGACAACCGGTCCGCCTGGACGAAAAGGCCGGTGCGTCTAGGATTCTCCTGCCCGCCGCCGCCCGCGTCGGTCCCCGCGCGCTGATGGAATCCACCGAGGCTGCACGTGAAAGCATTGAGGCTCGCGATCCTTGCCACGCTGGTGGTCGGGCTGATTCCTTGGCCCGCATGCGCAGCGCCCGTGGTGCCTGGGCTGTCAAGCAAGCATCCGCTATCGGAGCAGCAGGTCGGCGAGCTGCTGCTGGGCGAGTTGAGATGCGCCGCTTGTCATGGCCGCAAGGGGACTTCGCCTCCGCTCGAAAGGACGGCGCCCGATCTGTCCGACGTGGGATCGCGGGTGGCGCCCGACTACCTGCGGCGCTACATCGCGTCGCCTTCGACATCGCACCACGGCACGACCATGCCGGAACTGCTCGCCGGCGAAACCGAGGACGCTCGCGGCAGGATCGCGGAGGCGATCACCCATTTCCTGGTCGCCCAGTCGCCAAGGAAGCTCCAACAGGTAGCGGCCAGCGAAAAGGAATCGCCCGATGGCAAAGCGATCTTCCACGCGGTCGGCTGCGTCGCCTGCCACTCGCCGCGCGACGAAAGCGGCAAGGAAACCACGCGGGAAGGCGTGGCCGAGCTGGGGCACGTTCCCGCGAAGTACAGCGGCGCCTCGCTGGCGGAGTTCCTTTTCCAGCCCCTGAGCACGCGCCCGTCGGGCCGGATGCCGGACATGAAGCTGACGACGGGCGAAGCCAAGGCGGTCGCCAGCTACCTGCGAGGCAAAACCGACACGGCCCCCAAACCCCTGCAGCCGCGCGACGAGCTCGTCGCGCTGGGCAAGCAGCATTTCCAGAAGTTCAACTGCGCGGCCTGCCACAAGCTCGGCGACCTTCCCCCTGCGCCGGCCGTGGTTGATTTGAAGGACGCGAACCTGGAGCGCGGCTGCCTGGGCAAGTCGCCCGGCAAGGCGCCGAGCTTCCATCTCCGCGACGACCAGGCCAAGGCGATCCGCGCCGCACTGACGAAACGGCCCGAACCAGTCACCGACAAATCACAGCTCGCCACGACCCTGACGGCGTTCAACTGCATCGCCTGCCACGTCCGCGACGACTTCGGCGGCGTCGCCGAGGACCGCAACGTCCACTTCCAGACCGTCGCGAAGAACCTCGGCGACGACGGCCGGATCCCGCCGCCCCTGTCGCTGGCGGGGGCCAAACTCAAGCCCGTCTGGTTGAAGAAGGTGCTGTTCGACGCGGAGAGCGTGAGGCCGTACATGGCCACGCGCATGCCGCAGTACGGCGAGCCGAACCTGCGCCATCTGCCAGAACTGTTCGCGCGTGAGGACAAGGTGGACGAGGTCAAGTTCACGATGCCCAACAGCGAGAGCACGAACAAGAAGGAGCGCGAGCGGGCCCAGGAGATGCGCGAGGCGGGCCGGAAGCTGATGGGGAACAAAAGCCTGAACTGCGTCGCCTGCCACAACTACAACGGCAAGACGCCGCAGAACCACGGCGTCGAATTGATGACGACCCATCAACGGTTGCAACCGAGCTGGTTCTACCACTTCCTGTGCAACCCGAACGCCTTCCGCCCGCGCACGGTCATGCCGACCTCCTGGCCCAATGGCAAGGCGATCGACGACTCCGTCCTGGCCGGCGACACGCTGCGGCAGATCGAAGCCCTCTGGTATTTCCTCTCGCTGGGAACCTCGGCGCCGGACCCCTCCGGCGTGGTGACGGTCGAAACGAAA
>JAYSSW010000434.1:0-4090 GCA_043720335.1 Planctomycetia bacterium | reverse complement strand
GCACCAGCTCGGCCCTGAACCGGCGCGCCTGGCAGGGGGTGTCGCTGGCCCGGCTGACGCTGGACCACCAGGAGTGGACGGTCCGCGCCGGGCAGGTGTACGTGCTGCGGCGAGGCGACGTGTCCGAACGCCGGTACACGCTGATCGTGGCCCGCAACGAGGCGACGGGCGAGGTGAAGTACTTCCTGTCGAACGCGGCGGCGGACGCGGAGCTTTCGACGCTGCTGCGAGTGGCGTTCACGCGCTGGAACGTGGAGCACGTGTTCCGGCTGGCCAAGACGGAAATCGGCTTCGCACATTTCGAGGGTCGCAGCTCCGTGGCGTTGATGAGGCATATGACGCTGTGTCTGGTGGTGATGGGATTTGTCGCCGAGCAAACGGATCGGCTGCGGGGGGGGAAAACCCGGAGGTGACGCTGGAGCAGGTGTGCCGGGCGTTGAACCAGCGCTGCCGGAGGTGGCAGGCGAGCCGGCGGACGACGACGGAGCTGGCGTCGACGGCCGCGATCATCGCGTACCACCAGAAGCGCAACCGCGCCGCCCGCCTGTCGCGGCAAAAGCCGAAGCCGCCTGACCTTCCCGCAACGTAGCGCTGTAGTGCTAGGCGGCGGGCTTGATGGATGCATCGAATCCCTGCTCCTACACCTTCCCCGCGCACCCCGCGCGCAGCTTCTCCAGCAGCCGGCTCAGCTCGTGCAGCTCGTCCTTCGTCAACGGCGACGCCAGGTCGCGCTGCAGCGCCTCCAGCGGCGCGTCGATGCGGGCCAGCAGCTCCGTCGCCTTCTCCGTCACGCGCACGAAGATCACCCGCCGGTCCTCCGTCGAGCGCTCGCGCCGCACCAGCTCCCCCTTCTCCAGCCGGTCGATCAGCCCGGTGATGCCCGGCACCACCGTGATCGTCCGCGCCGCGATCTCCAGGATCGGCAGCGGCTTCCCCTCGCCGCGCAGGATGCGCAGCACGTTGTACTGCGACGGCGTCAGCCCGTGCTCGCGGAACAGCCGCTCCAGGCGGATCTGCACCAGGTCGCCGGTGCGCAACAGGTTCAGCAGCGCCTCCTGCTCGGCCTGCGCGAACGGCTGGCGCTTCTTCAGTTCGTGCTGCAGCTTGGCCATCACCGCTCCTCCGCGAAAGCCCAGGGACGGCGTCCCTGGGAATCTGAATCCCCAGGGATGCCGTCCCTGGGCTTTCGCATCGTACCCGATGCATGACCGATGATCCATTGAAACGTCAAGCGAAATCGCCGCTCGACGCCGCGTGCCGCCATGCCTAGCCTGACACTGGCTCACGGAGGACTCTCGGCGAGGAGAAGGCATGGCCACGGCGCCCCCCGGTTTCGATCCCGACCGCGACGACCCCCCGTCGAACCGCCCCAAGCGCTCCTGGCGCGACAAGTTCAACGACGCCTGGCGCGGCCTGAAGCGGGGCGTGCGCGGGCACAGCAGCTTCTTCGTCCACTTCTTCTTCGCCGCCCTCGTCGTCGTGTCGGCGTTCGCGCTGCACTGCACCCTGGTCCAGTGGTGCCTGCTGCTCGGCTGCATCGGCGTGGTGCTGGTCGCCGAGGTGTTCAACAGCGCGATCGAAATCCTGTTCCGCGGCCTCGACGAAGCGACACGCGAAAGGTCGTGGCGCGCCCTCGACATCGCCGCCGGAGCCGTGCTGCTCGCCAGCCTCTTCGCCGCCCTGGTCGGCGCGCTGGTTTTCGGCGAGCGCATCGGCTTCCTGTGCGGCTGGTGGGAATCGTCCGCCCCGCCTCCGCGCTGACTCCGTAGACTATCGATGAACCTCACTAACCCTGAGCGCGAGCGAGGGGATCGCTTGGCGGCTCGCGGAACGAGAATTTTTCGCGGCCGACTGTTTGCTGCGATCCCCTCGCTTGCGCTCAGGGCTAGTAGGGATCGGACCCCCAGGAACCGCTTCGCTCATCCTGGGGTTTGCATGTCCAACCTCTCTCCAAGGTGCCCCCGCGCAGTGCCTGACACGATCGTGAAGCCGGAGGAAAGCCCGTCGACCTTGCACGGGGAGACGGGACCGGCGGTTGATTCGACTTCAGGGCGCGAGCGGCTGTACCGCCTCGTTCCCGCGTTCGACTCGCTGCGCACCTACACCTGGAACGCGCTGCGACTCGACTTCTTCGCGGGCCTGACGGTGGCCGCCGTCGCGGTGCCGCAGGCGATGGCGTACGCCAGCATCGCCGGGCTGCCGCCGCAGTACGGGCTGTACACCGCCATCGTGATGACGTTCGTCGGGGCGCTGCTCGACTCGTCGAAGCAGCTCATCAACGGCCCCACCAACGCCATCTCCATCGCGATGCTCAGTGCCCTGGCGTTCGAGCCGGACCTCGACGCCAAGATCGCCGCCGCCATCCTGCTCGCGTTCCTGATCGGCGCCGTGCAGACTGGCATCACCCTGCTGCGGCTCGGCGACCTGTCGCGCTACATCTCGCACGCCGTCATCGTCGGCTTCACGCTCGGCGCGGCGATCCTGCTCATCCTCGACCAATTGAAGAACCTGCTCGGCCTGCGCGACCTGGGCGACCCGCACGAGCATTTCCTGCTGCGCTTCGGCCGAACCATAAGTGGCGTCGCCGACACCCACCTTCCGACGTTCGCCATCGGCCTGGGGACGATGGCCCTGGTGCTGCTGCTGCGCTGGGTCGGCCAGCGCGTCAAAACGCGCCTCCCCGATTTCCTCCTCGCTGTCATCGCCATGGCGCTGCTCGTCTGGCTTTTCTCGCTCGACCAGCGTGGCGTCCGCACCGTCGGCGACATCCCCTCGCGGCTGCCGACGCCGCAGCTGCCCGAGTTCTCCTGGACCCGTGTGCGCGCGATGTCGGGCAGCGCCTTCGCCATCGGCGTCCTCGGCCTGCTCGAAGCGATCGCGATGGCCAAGGCGATCGCCTCGCGCACCGGGCAGAAGCTCGACATCAACCAGCAGTGCCTCAGCGAAGGACTCGCCAACCTCGTCGGCAGCTTCTTCCAGTGCTTCCCCGGCTCCGGGTCGCTGACCCGTTCCGCGATCAACGTGGAGGCCGGCGCCGTCAGCCAGTGGTCCGGCGTGGTCGCCGCCGCCGTCGTCGCGGTCACTTTGCTGTTGCTCGCCCCGTTCGCCTACTACATCCCGCGCTCCGCCCTCGCCGGCATCCTGCTGCTGTCCGCCTGGCGACTCGTCGACCGCAAGCAGCTCTACCACCACCTGCGCACCACCCGCTTCGACGCCCTCATCGTCCTCGCCACCGCCGTCTCCGCCATCGTCATCTCGGTCGAGTTCTGCATCCTGATCGGCATCCTGCTTTCGTTCGTGATGTTCATCCCGCGCGCCGCCCGCGTGCACCTCACCGAAATGACGCTGACCAGCGACCGGGTGCTGCGCGAGCGCGGCCCGAAGGACGCCGGCTGCGACCGCATCCTCGTGTTCAGCCTCGAAGGCGAGCTGTTCTTCGGCTCCGGCCCCGACCTCGAAGCCCACTTCGACACCATCGCCGACCGCTGCGTGCCGGCCACGCGCGCCATCGTGCTGCGGCTGAAGCGCGTCCGCAACCCCGACGCCGTCTGTTTGGAGCTGCTCGACCGCTTCCTCGAACGCATGGGCGAGAAAGGCGTCGTCGTGCTGCTGTGCGGCGTCCGCCCCGACCTGGCAAAAGTCCTGCGCAGCAGCGGCCTGGAGCCTCGCCTCGGCATTCATCGCGTTTTCCACGAAACCACCGACGTCGATTTTTCGAGCACGCTGGAGGCCGTCCGCCATGCGTATGATCTGCTGGCGGGCGACCTGTGCAGCGCCTGCCCGCGCCGCGGCGAAATGGGCCGCGACGTGCTGTACTACATGATTTGACGACCGAGCGGCTTCCTTCCTTGCACCGTGGGCGCTTCATGACAACGCCGACTCGTTGGAGAGGCAGCGCCACGTTCCGCCATAGGTTCCGGGCTTGCGGCGCCGGCCCCCCTCGAAGTCCTGGAGCCTGGCCTGCGCAGCCGCCATTCGCGTTGCCGTTGCGTTGCGTGAAACCGACAATGAATGCAGGGTTTCCGCAATCTCGAAGAGGTTTTCCAACATGGCAGACACGTTCGGCTCGAAGGGTTCCCTCATTGTCGAC
>JAYSSW010000433.1:0-1842 GCA_043720335.1 Planctomycetia bacterium | reverse complement strand
TTGCTGGCTTGGACGGCGTCGCTGACCGCGCAGTCGCCGCCGCTGCGGGTGGCGGTCGACGCGACGGAAGCCGCTCGGCGCTTCGTGCGCGTGGCGCTGACGATCCCCGCCAAGCCGGGGCCGCTGACGCTCGTCTATCCGAAATGGATCCCCGGCGAGCACGGGCCGAGCGGGCCGCTCATCGACCTCGCCGGGCTGAAGATGACCGCCAACGGCGAACTTGTAACTTGGCAGCGCGACGACGTCGACGTTCACGCCTTCCACTGCAAGGTGCCCGACGGCGCCAAGGAACTCGAAGTGAAGCTCGACTTCCTGTCGCCGCCATCGACGGCCGCGTTCTCGTCGGGGGCGTCGATGACGCCGCATCTGGCGGTGCTGAACTGGAACCAGTTCGTGCTGGTGCCGCAGGGGGCGAAGATGCGCGATCTGCAATGCCAGGGGAGCGTGCAGCTGCCGAAGGGCTGGAAGCTGGCGACGGCGATGGCGACGGCGAAGACCGACAAGGGGACGACGACGTTCGCGCCGGTGACGCTGGAGGTGCTGCTCGATTCGCCGGTGATCTGCGGGCAGCATTTCCGCGTGGTGCCGATCGGTCCCGCCGAGGGGCCGAAGCACCGCATCGCGCTGGCCTGCGACAGTCCCACGGGGCTGGAGATGGACGCCGCCACGCGGAAGAAGTTCGACCGGCTCGTCGTCGAGGCGCAGAAGCTGTTCGGCGGGCAGCCGTACCAGGACTACACGTTCCTGCTCGCGCTGAGCGACCACGTCGCCCACTTCGGGCTGGAGCACTATTCGTCGAGCGACAACCGCGTGCCGGAGCGCGTGCTGCTCGACGGCCGCCTCGGCAAGACGGGCTGGGGGCAGCTGCTGCCTCACGAGTTCGTGCACGCCTGGAACGGCAAGTACCGCAGGCCGAAGGAGATGGTCGTCGACGACTTCCAGCAGCCGCAGCGCACCAAGCTGCTGTGGGTCTACGAGGGGCTGACGCAGTACTACGGCGTGGTGCTGACCGCGCGCTGCGGCCTGTGGACCGACGAGCAGTTCCGCGACCACCTCGCCAACATCGGCGAATGGGCCAAGAACCAGCGCGGCCGCACCTGGCGCCCGCTGGAGGACACCGCCGTCGCCGCCCAACTCCTCTACTACGCCCGCGGCGACTGGGCGTCGTGGCGGCGCGGCACCGACTTCTACGACGAAGGAACCCTCCTCTGGCTCGACGCCGACACCCTCATCCGCGACAAGACCAAGGGCAAGAAATCCCTCGACGACTTCTGCCGCCGCTTCCACGCCGTCGATCCGAAGTTCCCGCTCGTCAAGCCGTTCACGTTCGACGACCTGGTGGCTGATCTCAACGCCGTCGTTCCGCACGACTGGAAAGGCTTCCTCGAAACGCGCGTGAAGGGGACCAGCGGCGACGCCCCGCTGCAAGGCATCACGCGCGGCGGCTGGACGCTGACCTACGCCGACAAGGCGAGCGACTTCCAGCAGGCCAACGAGGACGACGCCAAGACGATCGACCTGAACAGCTCGCTGGGGCTGTCGCTGCGCTCGGAAGGCCAGGTGAGCGACGTGGTCCACGGCAAGCCCGCGCACGCCGCCGGCGTCGGCCCCGGCATGAAGCTGGTGGCCGTCAACACGCGCCGCTGGACCGCCCAGGTGCTGCGCGACGCCCTCGCCGACTCGAAGAAGACGGGCAGGAAACTGTCACTGCTGTTCGAGAACGGCGACATCTTCCGCACCCTGGAGATCGACTACCGCGACGGCGAGCGCTTCCCCGCCCTCGAGCGCGTCACCGCGTCCCCCGACCTGCTCGCCGACATCGCGCGCCCGCTGGTTCCGCCG
>JAYSSW010000432.1:0-4093 GCA_043720335.1 Planctomycetia bacterium | reverse complement strand
ATGAAGTATATTTATTCCGCTGACATTGCGGATTTCTTTCACAGCATCCGCTTCAATCGGGTCGGAAGATTCTTCGAGAGAATCGGATGCTCTACGCCAGTTTCTACCACGCTCACTCGCTTGTGTACCTGCGATCATAAGCTCGCTCAAGGCTTTATTACGAGCCCGATTCTCGCCGATTCCATTTTTCAAGATGCGGATAGTCGAATTGCTACAATGTGTGAAAAGCGAGAACTGCATTATTCGAGATTTGTCGATGACATGATAATTTCTGGCAACAGGGATCTCGAAAGCTCTGGTATTCCAGACACTTTGAATTCGATCTTAGAGACGTGCGGTTTCACTCGAAATCCAAAGAAAGATAGCTTCGGAAAGATTGACCGAAACAAAATCATCCTCGGAATCCGCATTCACAACGGCCATACAGATGTCACTTGCAATTACTACAATGACACAGTTGCAGCGATCAAGGATGCTGCCTTACTCAGTCACGGTGGATCGCTGAAAGGCAACTACTTCACTCGTTGCCAAATTCTTGGCAAAGTGAATTTTATCGCGCACGTCAACTATCGACGAAAAAGACCACTTCGTGATCTTATGAAATCGATTGATTGGAACAGCTACGAAGAGCATGCGTTCCGCCTTGGTTATCAAAAAATCGCGCCCATCAATTCGGATTACTAGGTCCAACTAGAACAGGGCTGCCCGGATTCGCGTTTTTTGCCGCCCTTATGTTATGGCCACGAGCATCGCAGGATGGGCTGAGCAACGCGAGGCCCAGTAGCCGGGTCGTTGAAAATTTGCCGAAGCTTTTACGCGACGCATCGCCTTCCCGGTTGTTCGGCTTGAATTTTTGCGTCGTTCGTTGCAACACGGGAAGATGGGGGGGCTCCGCATGCCCGTCCCGGAGCGAACCGCACTAGCGGTAGTGGCTGGGCTTGCGTGGCACGACCTTGAGGCCGGCGTAGTCGAAGCCGCTTCGCAGCGGCTCGTAGGCGCCGACGAGGTCGACGCTGGAAGCCGGGTCAATCTGCTTCTCCATGTGCAGGCACCAGTAGGCCGCGTTCGTGGTCAGGCGGCGCAGGCCAGCGCTCTGGAAGTCTTCGCCGCTGCCCATCGTGGTGTTGAAAACCCTGGCGGTCTTGCCCGCGTTGCCGGTCCAGGTCTTCACCCAGGCGACCGGCAGCGCGACAAGTTTCGGATTGATCGCGTCGTCCTGCTTGCGGCCCATGAGCGGCTGCCCGTTGACGAGCGGCGTGCAGCCGGCCGGCAGGCTGTCGCCTTCCTTGTAGGTGCGGTAGACGTCGGTCAGCCCCCACACGTCCTTCACGCCCCTGAGCACGGGGTGATCCTTGTTCTCCTCGACGATGAGGCCGCGCGTCGAGTCCTGCTGCCAGCGGCCGTGGTGGCTGCGGAACGAGCCGCCGAGGACGTGCTCGCCGAAATCGACGCGCTTGCCGTCCTTCTTGTAGTTGAAGTCCAAAAAGCCATGATTCGCCGTGCGGATGCCGATGATCGGCTTGCCCGAATCGAGATAACGGTAGACGTGCTGCAGTTGGTTGTCGGGTAGCGACAAGAGCCGATTGAAGAGAATCACCAGATCGGCTTTTTCGAGATGCTCCAGGCCGGGGATGTTGTGCGTGACCTTCTTGTCTTCCCAGCGGATCTTCATGGTGGGATCGACTTCGTTTTTCTCGTTCACGCTGAACAGCACGGTGCAGTCGAAGCCGTGGTGCTGGGAGAGAATCCGGGCGAGCATGGGCAGCGCGTGCTCGCTGCGGTACTCCTGCTCGGCGGCGACAAGGACGATGTGCTTCCCCTTGCCAGGGCCGTCTCCGCCCGGATAGGTGAGCCAGAGCGGGCTTTCGGGAACCGGGTGTTTCCGCGCGATCTCCGGCTGGGCGAGGGCGGGCTGGAACGCGAGAAGCGCAAGGGCCGCGACGGCGAGCAGGAGGCGGGACATGGCAGGCCTTTCGTCGGAAGGGAACGGGCGCGGCGGAAACGTCACTTCGCTGCGGGGACTTCGTTCACCGTGTAGTACGCATTCCGGTGCAGCAGCGTTTCCTTGTCCCTTGATCGAAGATTGCCGAGATTGAAGTCGTAGACGTGGCCCCGGATCAGCTTGTCGAGCATGACGGTTGCGAACATCCCGTCGTCGGAAACGTTGACCGATTGGACGACGGGCGTGGTCTTCTCGATTTCGGGTCCGCCGTACCCGCCGTGGTAGGGATGCGTGAACGTGGAGAGCTGGTACGATTTCGGATCGCGTCCGGTGGCGGCGTCGACCGGCTTCGTGAAGGCGATCTTGAATCCGTCGGACGTGATGTTGACGCGTTTGATCTCGAATGGCATCCGGCCGTTCCATTCAAGGCGTTCGAGGGCGAAGGGCTTGACGCCGCGCACCGGCCAGCCGCGGTTCGTGCCGCCGGCGAGCAGGTTGCCCTCCGGCGTGAAGGTGAGGTTCAGGATGCCGGTCGAAAGACCCTCGCGGAACGGGTAGCACGCCCCCTGCCAAACGCCGTTGATCTGCTCGGTGGTGGCGCGCATGACGACGGAGAGCGTGTAGTCGCCGACGAAGATCTGGTCCTCGAAGGGGCCGAACTTGCCCTTGGTGCGGTCGACCACGAACCCGGTGATTGAGCGGCCCATGCGGATGTAGGGGAAGATGACCGCGTACGGAACCAGTTGCTTGACCCGCTCCTTTTCGGCGACGATGCGCGAGCCGGACTTCGGCAGGGGCGGGACCGGCCCCATCTCGGGGGCGTACTTGTACCAGTTGAAGCTGGCGGGGTGTCCCTGGAAGCTCGCGGGAGGAACCGCCCGCAGGCTGCACGAGCAGTTCCACGGCCCCTGGCTCTCGACATAGAAGAGCGCGCCGTGCTCGTTGTGGCCGATCCCGCCGGGGCTGCGCAGCCCGCTGGCGACCGCCTTCGTGCTGCCGTCCGGCGACACTTTCATCACGAACCCGCGAAAAAGGGCGAATGAATCATAGGAGTTCGACAGGCCCAGCGCCACGTGAAGATCGCCCTTCGTGTCGAAGTTCGAGCCGAAGGCGTACTCGTGGTAGTTGGCGTAGCCCCAGGCGTCCGAGACGGTCTCGAAGCGGTCGGCCTTGCCCCGGTTCTTCGTGTCGCGGACGCGGGTGACTTCGCAGCTCTGCGTCACGTAGAACGCGTTGTCCTTGTAGGCCAGGCCGAAGATCTCGTCGAGTCCGGTCGCGAAGAGGTGGTAGGTCGGGCTGGGCCGCTTCTTGTCGACGCCGCTGACGAGGTAGATCTCGCCGTGGCGCGTGCCGACCGCGACGCGGCCATCGGGCAGCACGCAGAACGCGCCGGCCTCGATCACCAGTTCCGGCGGGATGGGGATGTTGACGAGTGGATAGTATTCGCGCTCGCGCTCCTCCGTCCCCCAGCGGCCGCCGACTTCCTCGGCGCTGGCGGTGGAGATGAGCGTGAAGACCACGAGCAAACCGAGAAGTTTGCTCAAGAGATTATTTGAGTAGTTCATAGGTGAAGGACAGCTTGGATTTGCCTTGGGGGATGTACAGTTTCAGCAGCAGTTCCGAGACGTTCTTGTCGGTCAATGCGGGGCGCACCAGGGTCTGCACCGGCGGGACGCCGATCAGGATGTCGGTGTTCCTGAAGCGCTGCTTCGACTCGGCTTCGATCTTGCCGGTGAGTGCGCGGAACCAGATGGTCTGGGCTTTGGGCGCGGTGAACTCCAGGGTGCGCAGCAGCCTGCCTTTTCCGCCGCCCGCGTCAGCGACCGAGCGGTCCTCGATGTCGAGGTCGCCGCTGCGGTACATGAACGTCGGGATCTCCTGGTCGTCGAGGAAGTATCCCTTGAACTGGTAGCCGCGATTCATGGGATAGAGCGGATCAGGATTGACGCGGTCCTCCTTGGTCGTGACAGGACGCAGCGGCCAGGGCGCTTGCTCGTCGGGGAGGGCGTGGAACGACACGTCCTGCGGCAGCGATACATGTTTGCCGGACGGGTGGAAGCCGCCCGATCCCTGCCCGCCGCGATCGACGCGGATGAAGTCGCCGCGCCAGAGCGCGGACAGGGCGCCGGTCTCGGCGTTGAAGGCGTAGCT
>JAYSSW010000431.1:0-1845 GCA_043720335.1 Planctomycetia bacterium | reverse complement strand
AGCCCTCCTTCTCCCGGCCGCTGGCGACCTCGGATCGCGCTGTCGCTTCCTTGTGCGCCGCTTTCATTTTCTCCAACTCGCCGGCCGTCGACTTCTGGAACTCCTCGCGCTTCTTTTCGTCCGCCTTGGTCTTCTCGACGTAGCGGGCGAAGTGCTCCAGGTCCGACAGTTTCTGCGGCAGGAAGATGAGGCCGATGATGACCGCCGCCAGCGCGGCGATGAAGAGCGGGACGACCACTTCGTTGTCTTTCAGTTTGGCCCGCAACCCGTAGGCTGCGATGGCCGCGACGGCCGCCGCGCCAACGACGATCCCCCAGGGGTTCTTCGACACCCAGAAGCTGCTCACTTCCATCTGCTGGACGGCGGCCGCAGCGGAGGGGAGCTGTGCCAGCCACAACAACAGCCAAAGGCCCGCCGCAGCGAGCGCGGCGCCGAGGACAAATAGGACTACAGAGGGGTCTTGCCCCACCTTCTTGTCGGTGCCTTTGTCGCCGGACATGGTTGCTCCTGTCGCTGGTTGGCGCGTGCGGTCAATCCGCAGCGACGCGCGTGCGTTTGATGGTGATTTTGATGTTGCCCGTCGCCTGGCAGGGTTCGATCTTCTGGTCCTCCACGCGGGCGTCCTTCAAATGCGGCTGCTGGTGCATTGCGACCAGTTTGTTGCAAAAATCCTGGTGTTGCCTGCTTAATTCCACGTCGCCCTGCAAGCGCATCGCTCCGCCCTTGACGGCCTCCAGCTTGCCGATCGAAAACCGTCCCTCGTTCGCGACGATGACCACGGCTTTCTCGTCCTTCAGATGCACGGCCACGCCTGCGATTTGAACGAGCAGCGAGTAGTCGAGCCCCAGCTTGGCGGTGTAAGGATTGTCGCGGTGCTTGTCATGCGGTTCCCACTGGTCGCTCGGGCACAGCCCACCGCTGCGGCCTTTCTTGAGCTGGTATCGCAGCATGAACTGGTGCCGATGCCCCACCAGCTCGGCCGGCTCGACCGCGAACTCCAGCTTGTCGCCGATCTTCAGCGTTTCGAGGAGTTTCAGCTTGGCCTTGTCGAACTGAGGACTGCCCTCGCCGTCGTAGCGGATTTCGATCGATGCGACCTGCTGCTGAGCGGAGGCGGCGCTGGCGACCAGCGCCGCGACCGGGAGCGACGCTCCGAGGTAAAAGGGATTCATCTCCTGCTCCTCTTGGGTTGCAAAGGAGCCAGTTTGCCACAGCGCTAGTCGCGGTCGCTGCGCATCATCGCTTCCAGGGTCTTGCCGCGCATCTTGACCTGCTCGTGCCACCGGGACGCCTTCATCTCGTCGGCAGCCGCGTCGAACCTGCCCGCGTTGACGTGTGCGACCATCTTCTTGAAGTTCGACAAACGTGCCCGCCCCAGGTTGAACATCATGTCGACCAGCACGCGCTGGCGCACGTCGGACAGGTCGTTGAGCTTCGGAAAGAGCGAACGACTGTCGGCGACGGCGCTGTCGATGTCGGCCTCAAGCAGTTTCAGGATCTGCTGCTCGTCCAACTCCTGCGTCCCCGCGAGGATCTTGTCGTAGTCCGCGCCGGCCGCTGCGATCCGCTTGCGCGCGTCGGAACGGGTCAGGTTGAAGCCGACGCCGATGGTCGGGATCTTCTCCGAATCGAGGTAGACTTGCGTCCGCTTGCCTTCATGCTTCACCAGCTGTTCGCGAAGCTTCTTGCGATCAAGCTCGGCCGCGTCTGCAGCGCGTGGCGATGCCGCGAAACAAAAGGCAGCCGTCAGAGCCTGTGAATTTATCGCGGTTTCCGCCTGGCGGCGGGCACGCGGGCTCCGACGGCGGCGCCGCGGCTTTTTCCGGTCCTCGATGCTGCTCGGCC
>JAYSSW010000430.1:0-4097 GCA_043720335.1 Planctomycetia bacterium | reverse complement strand
GGGCGAGCGTGATGCGTGCGAAGACGCGCCACGGCGGCGCTTGCAGCGACGCTTCCTCCTCCAACTCCGATTCCACGCGCAGCAATCCCAGGCCGACGATGGCGACGACCCACGGGACCGACGCCAGCGCGTGGATCCAGACGCAGGGCCACAGCCCCAGCGTCCAGGGCCGGCCGGCGGCGGCGGGCCAGAGGTTCGTCGCCAGCATGCCGTCGTGCCCCATCAGCGCCTGCCAGCACGACAGCGTGATCGGCAGCGGCACGAAGAGCAGCAGCAGCACCAGCGCGGAAAGAACTCTCGCCAGCGGCCAGCGGGCGCGGAACAGCACGAACGCGAGGACAGTCCCCGCAGGAAGGCTGAGCAGCAGCGTGCCGGCGACCAGCTTCAGCGTGTTGAACGCGAGCTGCGCGACCCGCGCAAGATCGCCCGCCGACCACGCCCACGTCTCCCACTGCAGCAAACCGCGAAAGGGCTGCAGGAGCGGCCAACCCGCCAGCCCCAGCAGCCCCAGCGCGTAGACGATTCGCAGCGTGCTCATGACGGCGACGTGTCCAGGCGGCGTGGCTGCCACGCGAATCGCGGCGCCGACATCGCAGGCGGGGCGGTGATCCACGCCGTTGCGACAGGCGGTGGGGCCGTCAGTCGAGCATCCTTGTCGTCTTTTTTCACGTCTTTCTTGTCGTCGATCTTTTTGTCTTTATCGACCTTCTTCGCGTCTTTCTTGCCACCGACCTTTTTCTCGTCGATCTTCTTGGCGTCCTTTTTCACGTCTTTCTTGTCGTCGATCTTCTTGTCGTCTTTCTTTTTCTCGTCCTTCTTCACTTCGGGATCCTTCTTCACTTCGGGATCCTTCTTCTCTTCCGGCTCCTTGTCTTTTTCCTTCTTCGGATCCTTCTTCTTGACCTCTTCGATCTTCATGCGGACCGGCTCCAGCGTGTCGCGCTGGCGCAGGCAGAGGATTTGGCCGTCGTTGGCGGCGAGGAAGACGCGGTCGGTGGTTTCGTTCGTGACGGGGATCGTCCAGTCGGCCATGTCGTAGGCGGCCAGCGACGTGCCCCGGTTCACGTCGAGCACGTGGAAACGGCCGACGCGGTCGAGGGCGTAGACGAACTTCGGATGGCTGGCGAGCACGCGGTCGGCCTGCGGGTTGCTCCAGACGGCGCGACCTGAAGCGCGCTCGACGCAGACCAGCCCCAGCTTGTTGGCGTGCGCGAGGACGTGGCGGTCGGAGACCTCGGGCCTGCGCGTGAACGGGGTGCCCCCCAGGAAGCGCCAGACCAGGTTGCCGGTGTCCATGTTGACGGCGTAGAGGATGCCGTCGTCGGCCGCGACGTAGGCGAGCATGCCGTGGCTGGAGGCGGCGACGGAGACGTTCGCGTGCATCTTGAAGTCGAGCCGAAGCCGGCTCTGGTACTTGTTGTAGGAGCGCAGCTCACCGGACCCGGTCACGAAGCTGACCTGGTTGCCTGCGGGAAGGGGCGGCTGCTCGACGCTGTCGTCGACCAGCGGCAGCGTCCAGGCGACGGCGGGCTGCAGCGAGTTTCGCTTGTCGGGGGCGGTGTCGCCCTTGGCGGGCTTCTTCTTCGCTTCCTCGACGAACTCCGGCATGGCGACCGTCGTCACGCGGTTGCCCAGGCTGATGTAGACGGCGTCCTCGTCGGCGACCGGCGCGGCGCTCGGAGTGAACGGCAGGCGGAAGCCGTACTCGGTGTTCTTCGAGTTCTCGTTGTAGCTGTAGACGCGCTCGGCGCCGGTGGCGCGGCTGAGGACGTGGAGCATGTTGCGGCGGGTGACGAAGATCGACTCGCTGTCGAAGCCGGCGGGGAGCGAGGTCCAGTAGGGGACGCCGACCTGGGTGCTCCAGAGCAGGTCGCCGTTGTCGCCGTCGATCAGGTAGACGGCCCCGCCGTACGACTGCGCGACGATCTGCACCGTGTCCTTGAACGGGACCGCCTGCACGCTGGCCAGGCCGTTGCGCGTGCCGGCGAGGAAGATCTGCACCTTCCACTGCGCAGCCAGGCCCATGCGGTCCAGCGTTTCCTTCGCGGGAACCTTCGGGTAGGTGACGATCTTGGCTGGTCCCTGCGTCTGCACCGTCGATGCAGCCAGAAGGAACAGCACGGCCACGCACGCGAACTTCTTCATGACGACTCCCGCCGACTGGAGCTGGCGAAGCGAGGAACACAAGCACGCTAGTCTACCGCGCAGGGAACCCGAACCATGCAGGTTGCGTGCAAGCGGGGCGGAGGAACGCCGGCGCCGCGCCTTCCGCCGCTGGCACAATCCGCACGACCCGACCTACTTCGGGCGGCGCCGCTTGGCCGCGAAGAAATCCGTCAGGATTCGCGAGCAGTCGTCGGCCAGCACGCCGCTCACAACCTGCGCGCGGTGGTTCAGCCTCGGGTCGGACGTGATGCGGTACAGCGTGTCGCAGGCGCCCCCCTTCGGGTCGGACGTGCCGTAGACCAGCATCGGCAGCCGCGCCAGCACGATGGCGCCGGCGCACATCGGGCAAGGCTCCAGCGTCACGTACAGCACGCAGTTCTCCAGACGCCACGACTGCAGCGCCTGCGCCGCCTGCGTGATGGCGATCATCTCCGCGTGGGCGGTCGGGTCGTGCAGCGCCTCGCGCTGGTTGTGGGCGCGGGCCAGCACCCCCTTCTGCAACGACACAATCACCGCGCCGACCGGCACCTCGTCCTCCTCCTGGGCCAGCCGCGCCTCCTCGAGCGCCATCTCCATGTGCTCGCGGTGGAACGGGTGGCGCGGATCGGTCAACGGCAGGTCGAAGGGGGACCACTCGGTCAAGTCGTCGGACACGCGGCGCCTTTCAGTCGATGCGGGTTTTGCGGAACGGGAACAGCTTCCAGTACGCTTCCTGCGTGCGGGCCAGATCGTCAGCGTTGACGCGGACGGGCTGGCCGCCGAAGTCCTTGCAGTGGTCGTTCCACCAGCGCTGCCAGGCCAGCACGTCGGAGCCGTGCTTCTGCTTCGTGTTCTTCTCCAGCGTTTGGCAGAGCGAGATGAACACGCGGTCGCCCAGGGAATGCAGCGCGTGCTCCTCCATCGTCTGGCCGAACTCCGTCTCCAGCAGTTCCATCGCCAGCGCCACCACGCGGGGCGACTGCACATGCTTCAACGAGTCGGCGGCCACATACCGAAGGTTCCAGTTCTGGCTCGCCATGCTGCTGCGGATGCAGCGAAGCGTCGTATCGACCTCACCCAGTTGCGACAGCGACTCTGCGAACCAGGTATCGTAGGGCTTCGTTGCTTCCCTCTTGTACGTCTCCAAAATCGCCGGAACGTGCTTCCGCCCGCCCAGGAAGCCGAGAGCACGCACGGCGGTGATACGCACTTCGCGATCCGGGTCGTGCAGATACTCGGCGACCACGTCGGCGACCCGCGCCTTGTCCTTGGCCCGCCACAGCGATTGCAGGCAGTACACGCGCGAAGAACCGGGAACCGCCCGCAGCTTCGCGAGAACGATCGCCGTGTCCTCGTCGCTGAGCGCGGGGTCGAGCCAGTCTTCCGAGAGCGAGTTCTTGCCTTCGTGCTGCATCACCATCTTGACGAAGGCGACCCGGTTGGCGTCGCTGAAGCCGAGGGCTTGCGGCGACATCGAAAAGAGCAGGCGGCGAACCTCCGCGTTCGAGTTGACGTAGCGGTCAAGGTGATACTTCGTGAGTCGTTTCGCATCTGCGAGATCGCGGCCCAATGCCTTCGCTGCGTCAGCGTTGGGATCTCTCACCGGGGTTAGTTTTTCGTCGCTACGCGATGGGGCCGCCAAGGCAGTCAATGCATGCGACGCAGGCGTGAACGGCAACCACATGGACATTGCGAAGCAAATGCAGGTTCTCATGGAAATATCTCGTTCAACAGGTTCACCAGGATAGAGCGAACGAACAGATCAATTCCCACGGCTACCACCGAAATCACACGGAAAGCCCAGGGACAGCCGTCCCTGGGTAGTCAAATCCCCAGGGACGGCTGTCCCTGGGCTTTCATCATCCTTTTGATTCTGCACGATGGCACGGAGCGTCGTCAGTTCACACCCAACTGGCCGAAGAGGAAGCTCCAGACGTCGGTCTGCTCGTCGA
>JAYSSW010000429.1:0-4098 GCA_043720335.1 Planctomycetia bacterium | reverse complement strand
GATGGAGCTGGTCGACGGCAGAAGCCTGAAGCAGCGCGTGACGGCGGAGGGGCCGCTGCCCGCGACGGAAGCCGTCGCACTGGTTCGCCAGGCGGCGGACGCGCTGGGCTGCCTGGAGAAGCACGGCATCGTGCACCGCGACATCAAGCCCGACAACCTGGTCGTCGATTCGGCGGGCGAGCTGAAGGTGGTCGATCTCGGCCTGGCCCGCTGCGACGACGAGCGGGACCTGACCCGGCAAGGCGATCCGGTGGGGACGTACCAGTACATGGCGCCGGAGCAGCAGCAGCCGAAGGCCGAGCTGGACAGCCGCACCGACATCTACAGCCTGGGCTGCACGTTGTACTTCCTCCTCACCGGCGACGTGCCGTACCCCGATTGCCCGGACTTGCTTCGTGCGCACCGGGAATCGCCGCTGGAGCGGCGGCGCGGGATTCCCGACGCGGTCTGGCACGTCGTCGAGCGGATGACCGCGAAGGAGCCGTCGGCGCGGTACGCGACCTGCGCCGCGCTGCTCGCAGCGCTCGACGCCTGCGTCGCGCCGCCGGAGCCTGCGAACCGCGCCGCAGTGCCCGGCTCGGCGACGCGAACTGATTTTTCCCGCGTGTTCCTGGGGTCGGCTGCGCTTCTCCTTCTAGCCGGCGCGGCCGGCGCGACGTTCGCTTTGGAAGCCTTGGTCCGGGGAACCACCGCCATGCAATGGCTGACCGATCTGGAACAAACCAGCAAGCTGCTTTCCGTCGCGTCGCTCGTGCTTCTCACGGCCGCCGGGTTCGTGGCGGCGCTGCGGCGCAAGTTCGGCGTGCCTATCTTGACTGGCTGCGCGGTCGCGGCGTCCGTATGCATCGTATGCTGGTTCGGCGCGCGGCTGAGGGACCGGGCGCCGGAAACGCCTTCGTCGCCGCTGGAACGTCTGCGGCTCCACGTCCGCCGAGGCGTCGCCGACGCCGGCGCCGTCGCGGCGCACTTCCACTTCCTCGACATGACCCACCTGGCCGCCCAGCCGGGGCGCTACTCGAGCGCCGAGCTCGACGAGTGCCGGCACGCGCTGCACGAAGTGGTCGCGGCCATGGCGCGCCCCGCAGGCGCCGTCCTGTACCCCGTCGACGACGAGAAGACCGTCTGGATGCTCGATCTCCGCACCCTCGCCAAGCCCGAAGGCTGGATCGGCGTCGCGGCGCGCGACCCGTTCCTCCTGCAGGTCCACGGGCTGACCAGCCCCGACGGCGACACCGCCGTCATGCGCGCCGACGCCTTCGTCGCCGTCTTCTGCGACGAGCGAAGCGTGCGCGAGGCGCTCGGCGTCGACAAGGACGACGCGATCCTCGCCGACCCGCAGGTCCGCAGCGTGCGTGCGAAGTACCAGGCCGACCTCGCGAAGTCGGCGGCTGCCGCGGAGCTGCACCTGACCCTCGCGGAGTTCGAGGAGAAGGCCAAGTCGCTGAAGATCCCCCTGCGGAGCGAGATCGCCCCGTTCATGCAGGGCAACGAGCCGCTGACGCGCGAGGCGTGGACGAAGCGCACGCTCGGCGCCTCGCTGCACCAGCGACTCGCCGAGGCGCTTGAGGTCGGCGTCCCGGAGATCGTCAGCATCCGGGGCGATTGACGCCGCGACGAGCTGAATTTCGCCGCTTTGGTTCCCCCCCCAGGAGGTCCGCCATGTTCCCCTTCCGAACGAAGCCCCCCGTCGCCCTGCTGTTCGCCGTCGGCGGGCTGCTGCTGGGCGCGCCGCCGCTGCGCGCTGGCGAGGAGTTGAAGCAAGCTTTGAAGAGCCAGGTCGCGAACATCGCTGGCTACCTGGCCGGCGACCGCGAAACGACCGAGGTGCGGCTGGCGCCCGACAAGGGGCTGGAACGCGTCGCCATCGCCGTGCAGGAGCTGCTGCTGCAGGCCTCCCCGCCGATCCGGTCCAGCCCCGGCGCGAAGCACGAGCTGCGCATCGGCAGTTCCGAGCTGAAGTCGTTCAACGCGGACCCCGACAGCCTCCGGGTCAACCTGGCCGTCCACGAGGCGAGCCGTGGGAAGCTCCGCGATTTCCCGGTGGTGTTCCGAGGCGAGCTGGCCCTGGTCCTGCAGACCGAAGCCGAGCGGAGCATGGACCTGGCGCGCAGGATCCTCGAACGGCTGGCGCAGGCGAAACAATCGGAAGTGAACGTCCTCGGCCTCACGGGGCCGCGCGGCACCTGCAGCCTCGGGCTGACCGAGGAGCTGGTCGCCAACATCGGCAGGCTCAGCGCCGGCATGGTTAAGGTCACCACCGGCGCCAAGCTGACCTTCCACTGCACCTACTCCGTCAAAGCGACGGACAAAGGCGTCGTCCTGTCCTTCAGCGGCTTCCTCCGGGACGCCAACAACGAGGCCGTCCACGAAGTGACCGCGCAGCAGCCCTTGTCCCACAAGCAGCCGAGCATCAACGTCGACGCGGCGGTCCCCGTCCTCGTTTTCAGCGGCTTCACCGGCGAGATCAACCCGAACCAGGACAACAAGACGCGCGTGGAATCGGTCCCCGACCGCGCCGGCAAGCCGACCGGGACCGTCGACAAGGACGGAGTCGCCCGCAGCGCGCCCAAGTCCCCCTACGGCGTGCGGCTCCTCGTGGACCGCAAGCCCCGCGCGGTCGAGGAGGCCAACGGCTTCCTCGCCTCCAAGCTCAACCTGGGGGAGTCGTACTCGGTGGAGCTGCGCAACGACTCGGACCACGACGCCTGCGTGTCGCTGTGGATCGACGGCCTCAACATGTTCCATTTCAGCGCGCAGGGCAAGGCGCTCAACCTCATGATCGGCAAAGGGAAGTCGGCCGTGATCCCCGGGTGGTTCTTCACCAAGGACCGCTCCAGGGAGTTCCAGGTGATGAGCCTCAAGAACACCCCCGCCGGCAGCCTGCAATCGCCCCTCGACGCGGTCGGCACCGTCACGGCGGTCTTCGCGCGGGCCTACGAGCACCTCAAGGACGTCTCCGACGACGAGCTCGCGCTGCGAGCACGCATCGACCAGAGCGACACGGTCGCCACCGGCGTCGGCCGCGACGTCTCGGTGCACTACGAGCAGGTGAACCGCTACCTCGGCGCCGTCCGCAGCTCCGTCACGATCCGCTACGCGCAGCAGTAGCCGTCGGCGGCCGCCATGAACGTCCCGGACCTGACCGAACCCTGTTTCCTTCCAACGAGGAGAATCCCGGTGCGAACCAAGCCTTCGCGGATCGCGTTCCTTCTCTGCCTCGCCGCCGCCCTGCCGGCCTGCCTCGCCGTCATGGGGGACGGCGCCTCCCCACCGCCGCCGCTCGCCGCCGCCCAGCCCGGCCCCATGAACACGGAGGCGGACCGGCAGGTGAACCGGCTCGCCAAGGAGGCGATGTATCTTCGGCAAAAGGGCGACCTGCGCGGTGCGCTCAAGAACTACCAAGAGGCGTATCGGATCGCGAACGACGCCGTACTGGACCGAAAAACCAACGACTCGTATGCGTTCCTCGAAATGCAGATCGCAGGCGCGCTGAGCGATCTTGGCAGCCATGCACAGGCGCGGGAACACGCCGAGATGAGCATGGCGAGCATGGCAGTCCTGGGGCGACCCGTCGGGGATTTCGAGATGTGCGAGTCCCGCCATCTCCTGGCGCTGATTGAAGGGAGACTCGGAAACCACGTGAAAGCCCTCGACTTGCACGATGCGAACCTGAAGTATCAAGCGGTGCAGCCAGCTCTCAAGGATCCGAGCAAAACGATCCAGTTCCGCATTCGTCCGCACAGCAGCACCCTCAACGCGCTGGGACACGTGAATCACGAGCTGCACCAGTTCAAGGAAGCCGAGAAGCACTACCGGGCGGCTCTAGAGATTCGCGAAGCGTTCCTTGGACGCGAGCCTGAGCTTCTGGCGAACAGCTACAGCAACCTCGCTGCGGTGCTGATCGACACCGGTAGGCACAACGACGCCCAGGAATACGTGTCCAAGGCGTTCGAGCAGCACGAGCGCCTTTCTCCGACCCATCCGCGCTTGAGTCTCGTGTTGCAGAACCAGGCGGTCATCTACCGCTTTCAGGGGCACTTCCAGCGTGCCGAGGCGATCTACCGCCATCTCGCCGACGACCATAAAGTGAAGGGCCGG
>JAYSSW010000428.1:0-4099 GCA_043720335.1 Planctomycetia bacterium | reverse complement strand
TTACAGCCTTCGGATTGCAGATTTCCGTGCCCGGACACGATCTGGCGAAAGCCAGAGCCGGCCGTTTTTGATTTTTTCACACGCTCTCAGGGTTAGTGAAGTCCGGGATTGTTTCATTCCTGACCGCATGAGGTATATGACGCTACTTCACCTTCGTCGCCGGCGGCGTGGCGAAGGCGGTCCACAGGGCCTGGGCCTGCTCGACGGTCATCTCGCCGTCCTGCAGCCAGAGGCGGTAGTTGACGACGAGCGGGTTCTTCTCGGTCAGGTCATGCTCGAAGTAGCCGCCGAAGCGGCCGTAGTTGCGCTCGCTGAAGCGGGTCTCCTTCGGGTTGGACGGATGGTTGAGATACGCGACCGAGTAGCGCTGGTCGCCCAGGACGAAGCAGAGCACGTCCCACGGCAGGTCGACGGGGCCTTTCTTCGTCTTGGGATCCCAGTTGCGCGTCTCGTCGAGGCCGCCCTTGCCGTCGGGTCGCAGGTAGTAGGTCTGCTTGGCGGTCTTGGCGGCCACGTCGTTGTGGGCGCGGAACTGGAAGCCGGCGTGCTGCGGGTCGCCGTCGAGACGGACGGGGCCGCCGGCGGTCTTGAGGCGCGAGGCGAACTCGACGAGCGTGCCGCCGGGGCGGTGGTAGACGGTCAGCTCGCGTTCCTCGATGGCGAAGACTTCTTTCTTCTCGCCGTGCCAGGCGAGTTCGACGCGGTGCCTGCCGAGCAGCGGGCCGGCCTCGGAGTCGAGCTGGCGTTTGTGGGTGACGTGGGCGTCGCCGGTGCAGTGCCACACATCGGCCTTCTTCTTCAGATCGGGGCCGTAGGAGCAGCGGTTGAAGGCGTACATGATGCCGCGATGGTGCGGGAAGAGGAGTTGCTTGGGATCGCCTTTGAAGTCGTCCGCCTGGGCGCCGTTCGTGACGAGCTTCTTGCCCGACGGGTCGAAAAGGTGGTGGAAGACCTTGTACGACTTGTCGCGCGCTTCCTTCGTCGAGTCGTCGAACGGGCGGCTCATGTAGCGCAGGATCGGCGTGTCTACGTCGGAGCCGGAGTGGGCCAGCACCCTGAACAGCGCGCGTTCACGCCAGGCGAAGCGCTCCAACTGCGGTTTCACATCCTCGAACTTGGCGATGAGCGTGATCACCTGGTTCGCCGGCAGCTTCGGCAGCACGACGTGCAGGTCGCGGCGGACCGTGCCTTCCTTCGCCGGCAGCAACGACTCCGTCGTCAGCGACGACATCGTCAACTGGCCGACGACCGGCAGCGGCGCGGCGTTGGCGTGCAGGTCGACGAGGACGGCGATCTCGCTGAACCGCTTCAGCGCGATCGGCACATGGAGCGGGACGCACAGCGCCACGTCGGCGGCGGCCTGCTTGCCCCCTTGCACCTCGATGGTCACGGTGTTGCCCTGGGCGAAGGCGGTCGGCGCCAGCGCCGCCCCCAGGATGATCGCGGCAAGCCAGGTTCGCATGGTCGTCTCCTCTCGGTCGGTGGATCGTCGGCAGGCGTCATCCTCACCGCCCTGGCACGCCGCGTCAAGGCGCGAGCCGGGAAAAAGGACCGTTGAAGGTCATGGGCGTTGTGCCCGTCCGCCCTGGCGCCTACGATGAACGCATCTTTCCCGTCTTGCCGCTGGAGCCGCACATGGCCGACCCCGCCGCGTTCCGCGAGGATCCCGACCGCTTCATGGAGGTGTTCCAGGAAGTCGTCGCCGAGCACGACATGACGGTCGCCGAATGGATCGACAACGGCGCCAAGCTGCGCCACGTCTCCGGCAAGGAGATGACGCTGTTCTTCGGCAACCTGTACCGCGAGTGCATGTCGGGCGAGGAGGAGGAGTGGCCCAGCCTCATCGCCCGCTTCCTGCAGCACATGTTCGAGATCGAGGACAGTGCACAAACGCTCGCCGAGGCGTCGGACCAGGTCCGCCCGCGCGTCGGCAAGCCGTTCCGCATGGACGGAGGCCAGGCCGCCCCGTGGTCGCTGCCGCTGGAGGGGACCGACCTGGTGCTGAACCTGGTGATCGACTACCCGGAGCGCATGCAGTACGTCAACGCGGAGATGGTCGACGAGACGGGCCGCACCGCCGCCGAGTGGTTCGACCTGGCGCTCGCGAACCTTCAGGACAAGACGCCGGCCGACTGGTTCGAGGTGATCGACGAGGAGACCGACATCCGCGTGGCGCAGGTGGGCGACTCTTACGACGCGTCGCGGTCGCTGCTGCTGGACGAGCTGCTGCCGGAGACCGCCGAGCAGGGCTGCTTCGTGCTGCCGCTGGGCCGCGACCGGCTGTTCTTCATGCCGGTGCAGATCGACTCGCTGCCGCACGTGCACCTGCTGAAGCTGCTGGCCGACAAGAACTACGACCGCACGCCGTACGCGATCACCAACGAGATCTACTGGGTCTGCCAGCGGAGGTGGACGCGCTTCCCCATCGAGATCGACGGCGAGAGCGTCCGCGTCTACCCGCCGATCGAGATGGCCCGCGCCCTCGGCTGGATCGAGGACGCCGAGGAGGACGGGGACGCCGACACCGACGAGGAGCTTTGACCAGCTACCCCAGCGCGTAGGCGGTGTGTTTCCGCACGTCGGGCGGGTGGAAGCCCAGGACGATGTCGCAGCGCGGCACGCCGGCGGCTTCCAACTCCTCGACGAACCGAACTAACCCTGAGCGCAAGCGAGGGGATACCTTGACGACACGCGGAACAAGATTGTCCGCCCAGCGGGTTCGCTGCGATCCCCTCGCTTGCGCTCAGGGTTAGTGGGTGGAGCCATTGGACTGAATGCCTCGTACTTCGCCGCACCAGGCCTAAAATGATCGCATGGCTCGCAAGAAAAGCACATCGCCGGGGGAGGACGAGTTCCTGCCTTCGATCCTGGAACGACCCGACGACGACATCCCGCGCCTCGTCTACGCCGACTGGCTGGAGGAGCGCGGCGACCCGCGCGGCATGTTCATCCGCCTGCAGTGCCAGCGCGAGCCGCTCACCCATGTCGATCCCGATTTTAAGACATTGCTCGCCCAGGAAGCCGCCCTGCTGCGCGATCACGAAGCGACCTGGCTCGGCGCGGTCCCCGGCATGGTCGACCACGCCGAGTTCCGCCGCGGCTTCGTCGAGTGCGTCCGCCTGTCGGCCAGCAACTTCCTCCGCAGCGCGCCCCGCCTCTTCCGCGTCGCGCCGATCCGCGTCGTGCAGCTCACGCTGGTCGGCGCGCATCTCTCCCGCGTCGCCATCGCCCCGCAACTCGCCAGGCTGCGCGAGTTGAACCTGTCGAACAACGCCCTCGGCTCCAAAGGCATCGTCCCGCTCGTCAACTCGCCTCACGTCTCCGCGCTGCGCAGCATCCAGCTCAACGACTGCGGCCTCGGAGCCGCCAGCGCGGAGGTGATCGCCAAGGCGCCGCTCGTCTCCGGGCTGCACGCACTCGGCCTCGCGCGCAACGCCCTCGGCAACCTCGGCCTTGCCCGGCTCGCTGCCGCGCCGCATCTCGCCACGCTCCGCGAACTCAATCTCCGCGAAAACCAGCTCGGCATCGACAGCGGCGGCGTCCTCGCCGAAGCGACGAACTTCAACCTGCTCCGACGGCTCATGCTCGGCGTCAACCACCTCGGCAACGAAGGCGTCGTGCGCCTCGCCGCCTCCCCCGTCCTCGCCTCGCTCGACCACCTCGACCTGCACGGCAATGTCTTCTCCACCGCCGGCGCGCAGGCCCTCGCCCAGTCTCCCCACCTCAAGAAACTGCGCTCGCTCGACCTGCGCCACAACCGCCTTTCGGACAAGTCCATCGAAGCCCTCGCCGCTGGCGCCTTCCCCAGTTTGCGCGACCTCGACCTGGAGATGAACGACCTCGGCGAGAACGCCGCCCGCGCGCTGCTCGGCGCTCCGTGGCTCGGCCAGCTGCTTCGCCTGAACCTCGGACGCGGACGCTACCGCCTCGAAACCATCGACGCCCTGCGCGACCGGCTCGGCGACCGCGTCCGCTTCGGCGGCTGATTTTGGCTGGATTCTCGCCCCCGAATCTGCGACGCTGGAACCGGGGACACGTCTCGCCTTCGGAAGCACACCCATGTCGTCCGCTGAACCGTTGACCGCTCCCGCCACGCCCA
>JAYSSW010000427.1:0-8605 GCA_043720335.1 Planctomycetia bacterium | reverse complement strand
TCGCGTGGACCTCCAGGATCTGCTGACGGCCGCGGACATCCGGCCGGTCCACGACCACCTGCCGGTCGAAGCGGCCGGGCCGCAACAGCGCGGGGTCGAGCGTTTCGGGGCGGTTCGTGGCGGCCATGATGATCACGCCGTGGTTGGAGTCGAAGCCGTCCATCTCGACGAGGAGCTGGTTGAGGGTTTGTTCGCGTTCGTCGTGCCCGCCGATGGCGCCGACGCCGCGCGTCTTGCCGAGGGCGTCGAGTTCGTCGATGAAGATGATGCAGGGGGCCTGGCTCTCGGCCTGCCCGAACAGGTCGCGGACCCTGCTCGCGCCGACGCCGACGAACATCTCGACGAAGTCGGACCCGCTCATGCCGAAGAACGGCACGTCGGCCTCGCCGGCGACCGCCTTGGCGAGCAGCGTCTTGCCGGTCCCCGGCGGCCCGACCAGCAGCACCCCCTTGGGGATGCGGCCTCCCAACGCTTGATACTTCTCCGGCGTCTTCAGGAAGTCGACGATCTCGCGCAGCTCGGCCACCGCTTCGTCGATGCCGGCGGCGTCCTCGAAGTTGATGCGAAGATCCTTCTGGGCGTACAGCTTGTGCTTGCTGCGCCCGAAGGTGAACGGCGAGTTCCCGCCCGACACCCAGCGCAGCAGGAAGAAGCCCGACGCGAGGACGAGCAGTATGAGAGTGAACGAGAAAAAGAGGGACAGCAGCGCTTCGACGAGGGTGCGGTCCGCTTCGCCGTGGTAGTTGGCGCCGGCCCGCTCGTCGAGCCGCATCAACAGGATGGGGTCCACCGCCAGCCCGATCGGCGTGCGGAAGCTGCGTTTCTCCATCGTCGTCACGGGCTTCAGGGTGCCGTCGGAGACGATGTCGCTGATCTGCATCTCGCCGCGGATCTCGGCCGCCTTGCGGACGGCGACGTTGGAGAAGCGGAGGGCGGGGTCGTCGGCCTTGCAGATCTGCATCAGGCTGCCGTAGGAGATCTCGCGCGTCGGCGTCTCGCGGGCGTACATCCAGTAGGCCATGCTGGAGAGCACGATCAAAGCCAGGAGCAAAGGCGAGCTGGCGAGGAGCGGCTTGCCCCGTTCTTTGCCCTTTTTCTGCACGATGCGCACCTCCGGTTGTGTTGAGACCCGCCTTCATTTTAGCCCGGATCACCCGCGCGCGCCAACGCGGCCGGCGAGATTTCCGGAAAAGAGAAGCGGGCGCTGCTCAGCGTCCAGCGATCAGCGACAGCCAGCACCACGCGGCGATGCCCGCGACGAGGTTGACCATCGGCAGCGATGACACCCACACCGCCGCCGCGTGGAACTGACAGCGAGCGGCGGGAAATAACTTACCCGCGCCTTGATTGCGCAATGACAAAGTGGCTTCGCTCGGCCCCCCTCTCCCCCCGCTGCATCCCATCGTCCAACGACAGTGCCCCTGTCGCGGGGGGAGAGGGGGCCGAACCGAGCCGAAGCACATGTCATCGCCGACACTCGGAGTCTCGTGTCATGGAGCGTTCCTTCTCGCCCTTCCCACGCCGCACCTTGACGAACGCGGCGGGGGGACGCTACGTTAATGAGGTTGCCTCCGGGTTCGGGGGGACGCATGGAAGCCCGGCGCCGTCGGATGGCGCGGGCGTTTTTTTTGGCATTCATCCAGGCAGCCTCCCCTGCCGCATCACCGGACATTTTCATGGCCTGCACCTGTGTCGTCGGCCTGCAATGGGGCGACGAGGCCAAGGGCAAGATCGTCGATCTGCTCACCGAGAACCACGACGTCGTCGTCCGCTACAACGGCGGCGCCAACGCCGGGCACACCGTCGTCCGCGACGGCAAGACCTACAAATTGTCGCTGCTGCCGACCGGCATCATCAGCCCGCACATGACCGCCGTCATCGGCAACGGCGTCGTCGTCAACCCGACGCGCTTCATGGAGGAGGCCGGCAGCCTCCGCGCCGCCGGCGTCGCCGTCACGCCGCAGAACCTCATCCTCAGCAACCACGCCCACGTCATCTTCCCCTACCACATGGAGGAGGAGCGCGTCAGCGAGCAAGGCTCGTCCGAGCAGGCGATCGGCACCACCGGCCGCGGCATCGGCCCCTGCTACATGGACAAGCTTAGCCGCGCCCAAGGAGTGCGCGTCAACGACCTGCTCCACCCCGAGTACCTGCGCGAACGGCTCCACTTCATCGTCCCGCGCAAGAACGCGCTGCTGCGCGCATTGTCGCCAGCCGCCAAGCAGTTCGACGCCGACGCCCTGTGCAACGAATACCTGGGCTACGCCGAGCACCTGCGCCCCTACGTGCAGGAAACGACGCTGCTGCTCAACCAGTATTTGAAGTCGGGCAAACGGCTGCTGTTTGAAGCGGCCCAAGGAAGTTTGCTCGACGTGGACCACGGCTCGTACCCGTACGTCACCAGTTCCAACAGCTCGACGACCGGCGTCTGGGCCGGATCGGGCGTGCCGTCGAAACATCTGTCGCGCATCATCGGCATCGTGAAGGCGTACACGTCGCGCGTCGGCCGAGGCCCGTTCCCGACCGAGCTGAACGACGGCCCCACCGGCCTCGGCGAGACGATCCGCCGCATCGGCCGCGAGTACGGCACCGTCACCGGCCGTCCGCGCCGCACCGGCTGGTTCGACGCCGTCGCCGTCCGCCACACCGCGATGCTCGGCGGCGTCGACGCGGTCGCCGTCATGCTGCTCGACGTGCTCGGCACGCTCGACGAGATCAAGATCTGCACCGCCTACGAGTTCGACGGTGCCACGATCCGCCACTTCCCCGGCGACGCGTACTTGCTCGAACGATGCAAGCCGGTCTACGAGACGCTGCCCGGCTGGAACAGCGACGTCACCGGCGCCCGTGCGCTGGCCGACCTGCCCGCCAACGCGCGTCGCTACGTTGACCGCCTGGCGGAGCTGCTGGAACTGCCGATCGCGTTCGTGTCGATCGGCCCCGACCGGGCGCAGACGATCGCGCTGTGAGACGGGCGCTTCCGGTTGTGTCGCCGCTGCGCCCGTAGTATCCTGAAAGGGAGAAAACGGTTTGGCGGGAAGGCGAACTGCCGGGTGCCAACATGAACGAAACCCAAACGGAACCGCTCGATCTCCTGGCTGCGGAACAGCGCGTGGAAGCGCTGCTCGTTGCGCTCGCCGACAGCACGGAGTTTCGCCGCTGGCTGCTGGCCATGCCCCAGGTGCTGGCGGCGGCTTTCGAGCTTCGGTGGCAGACCGACCGCAGCGAATTCGATTGCGTCGTGAAGGGACTGTGGGCGTTTCGCGATAGCCTGGTCCTTCTCGCCGCTTCGGACGAGCTGCCAAAGCTGCCCTTGTCACTCGAAGCGATCCGCTCCATCGTGGAGCGATTCCAGCGTGTGATGTTGCGACAGGCGCAGTTGGACACCACCATCCAGCTGAAAAGCGGCGTCAATGGCATGCATGTCAACGGCACCCTCCCTTCGGAGACATCCTCCCCGGGACTCCACTCGTTCGTGGAAATCCTGCGTGATTCGGTGCTGCCAAAGTTGGACGGCGAAGAACGCCTGCTGTTCCGCCTCCGAATGGCGGGAAATGCCATCGGCAGCATCGCGGACTTCACGCATAAAACGGAAAAGCACGTGAGGCGGAAGTTCGGAGCAATCCTGGACCGGCTGCACGCGGATCACCTGGAAGCCGAGCACGATCCGGCCACGAACGAGCTGTTTTCCACGATGTTCGTGACCTGCGACGAGGCGGCCAACATTCTGTTCGTTTCGCCGTCGTCCCTCGCTGCGACGTTGGACAAGGAGGCCATCCATAGCGTGGTCGTGGATCGTGAACGACGGATCCCGTTGAAGCAACTCTTGGACTACAAGCGTGCTGACAAGAAATTGCGGCTGCAAGCCCTGGAGGAATTGACGGCGCTCGACCAGGAACTCGGACTGTACTAGCCGAACATGCTCCCACTCACCGTTGTCTACGATGCTTGCGTTCTCTACCCGGCTGAGCTGCGCAGCTTCCTGATGTACCTGGCGACTGCGGAGCTGTTCTTCGCTCGCTGGTCCGAGTCGATCCATGAGGAATGGATGCGGAACATCGAGAAAAATCGGCCGGACATCGACCGGCAGACGCTTGAAAAAAACCAGCGACAGGATGAACGAAAAAGTCGATGGCTGCCTGGTCACGGGACATGAAACGCTGATTCCGAATCTGACGCTGCCCGACACCAACGATCGTCATGTTCTCGCCGCAGCGATCCATTGCAAGGCCCAGATCATCGTCACCTTCAACTTGAAGGATTTCCCGCAGAGCGAGCTTGCGCCTCATGGCGTCACGGCCCAGCACCTGGACGATTTCGCTGCGGACTTGTTCGACCTCGCGGCGAAAGCCGTATGCGCTGCCGCGAAGCAACACCGGGAGAGCATGAAGCGGCCCGCGAAAACGGTCGAGGAATACCTCGAACTGCTGGAGCGGCAGCGGCTGCCTGCGACCGTTGCGAAACTGCGTGCGAACGCGGAGCTGCTTTGAACGGCGTCGACATGCGTGCGGCGAACAATCGACGCGCGCTTGCCTTCGCTTGCTACAATGCACACAGGACGAAGCGACGGCACGCGAAACGGAGTCGGGATGGCCACGGCGACCATGAGCAACGAGCTGCTGCAGCGCCTCGCCGGCGCGGGGCTGGCGCCGGAGCGCCTGCCGGGGCACGTCGCGATCATCATGGACGGCAACGGCCGCTGGGCGCAGCAGCGCGGCCTGGCGCGCGCCGAGGGGCACCAGCGCGGCGCCGTCAGCGTCCGCCGCACCATCGAGGAGTGCTGTCGGCTCGGCGTCGGGCAGCTCACCCTTTACTGCCTGAGCACCGAGAACTGGAAGCGCCCACAGGTCGAACTCGATCTGCTCATGGAGCTGCTGCGCGAATACCTGATCGGCGAGCGCGAGCGCGTGATGGAGCAGAACATCCGCTTCACCGTGATCGGTCGGCGCCAGGGGCTGCCCGATTTCGTCCTGCGCGAGATCGACGAGAACACCCGCATCAGCCGGGGCAACACCGGCATGACGCTGTGCTTGGCGATCAACTACAGCGGCCGGGCGGAAATCGTCGACGCGGTGCGAACCTTGGCGGAGCAGGCGCGTCTAGGCTTGGTGCAGCCCGACGACCTCGACGAAGCGTCGATCGCCGATGCGCTGTACACCGCCGGCATGCCCGACCCCGACCTGCTCATCCGCACCGCCGGCGAGATGCGCGTGAGCAACTACCTCCTTTGGCAGATCTCCTACGCCGAGATCTGGGTGACCGACCGATGCTGGCCCGATTTCGATGAGGAAACCCTGCGCGACGCCCTGCGCGACTACGCCCGGCGCGAACGACGCTTCGGCGGACTGAAGGGCTGATCGCATGCTCCGAACGCGGCTCTGGATGGGCTCCATCCTGGTGGTCCTTGTCGTCGGCATGCTGCTGGGCGACCAGCACCTCGCGCCGTGGTTCCCGTTCCTCCTGCTCTTCCAGGCCGCCCTCGCCCTCGCAGGCTGCCGCGAGATCGTGGGGCTTCTGGGCAGGGAACGCAGCCTACAGCAGCCGGTCGCCTACCTCGGCGTCCTCCTCCTGGCCCTCGCCAACTGGGCCGTCCACCATCCCGCCTGCCCAGCATCACCTTGGCACGCCCTCCTGGCGATCCTGACTGGATTCTTGCTCGTCGTTTTCTTATACGAGATGGCCGTCTTCACCGGTCCCCATCGTTGTGTCGAGCGCATGGCGCTCACCTGGTGGACGGTCGGCTACCTCGGCCTGCTGCCGTGCTGCTTCGCCCAGCTTCGTTGGCTGCACGCCGACGACGTCGCCAACAGCGTATGTCTCGCCTTGGCGGTTTTCGTTCCGAAAGGCTGCGACATCGGCGCCTACTTTGCAGGAAAACTATTCGGCCGGCATCCGATGACCCCCGTCCTCAGCCCCAAAAAGACCATCGAAGGGGCGATAGGCGGATTGACACTGGCCTGTGTGATCGCTATCTCCCTCGACCGTCTCGGCCCCGTCCCCGTCCTGCTTGGCGACCTTCGCTGGGAGGTCGGGTTCGGCTTCACGGTCGGGCTGGCGGGCATGCTCGGCGACCTTGCGGAGTCCCTCGTCAAACGCGATTGCGAAAAGAAGGACGCTTCGGAGGCCGTCCCCGGATTCGGCGGCGTCCTCGATGTCGTCGATGCGGTTGTCTTTGCGTCCCCCGTGGCCTATCTGTGGCTCCTGATTCTCCGACCGACCCCATGACCAACACCGACGTGACACGATCCCTGACGCTGGAAAGCCAAGACGAGGCGGTCCAGTTGTTCGGACAACGCGACCAGCATCTGCGCCAGGTCCGCGACGCCCTCGGCGTCCGGCTGGTCGCACGCGGCGACACCCTCCAGATCGACGGCAGCGAACACGACGTCGAACTTGCCGAGAAGGCGTTCGAGCAGTTCCGCCAGCTGCTGCGCCGCCAGGGCGCCCTCAGCCCGGAGAACGTCCGCGTCGTGCTGTCCGGCCTGATGAAAAGCGACGCCAACGGCAGCGCCGCCCCGCCGGTCGCCGCTGTCGCGGCAGGCCCGCGCAGCGTTCGCCCGCGCACGGAAGGCCAGGCGCGCTACACGCAGGCGATGCGCGACAACGACATCGTCCTCGCCATCGGCCCCGCCGGCACCGGCAAGACCTACCTCGCCGTCGGCATGGCCGTCACGCTGCTCCGCCAAGGCGGAGCGAAGCGCATCGTCCTGGTCCGCCCCGCCGTCGAAGCAGGCGAGAAGCTCGGCTTCCTCCCCGGCGACATCGCGGCGAAAGTGAACCCGTACCTCCGGCCCCTCTTCGACGCCCTTAACGACCTGATGGAGCCGGAACAGGTCAAACGCTACATGGAAAGCGACGTGATCGAGATCGCGCCGCTCGCGTTCATGCGGGGACGCACGCTCAACCAGGCGGTCATCATCCTCGACGAGGGACAGAACACCACCGTCGCCCAGATGCGCATGTTCCTCACCCGCATGGGGCACGGCTCGAAGATCATCGTCACCGGCGACGTCACCCAGGTCGACCTCCCCGAAGGCACCCTCAGCGGCCTGACCGACGCGGTCAAGCGGCTCGACCACATCGACAAGATCGGCATCGTCTGGCTCTCCGACAAGGACATCGTTCGGCATCCTCTGGTCCAGAAGATCGTGAAAGCGTACGAGGACACCGAAAAAACACGAAGGAGGAGAAGCGAGGAGACGTAGCCCGCAAGCGATCCTCGTCCAGGACGGACGGGGCGAGCATGGAAAGCCGGGGACGGAGCCTTCCTTTTCGACCGTATGTTCGGATCTGCGAAAAAATCCGCGCGTCTGATCCAATGGAATGGCCGGACGCGCTCGTCGAGGCACGAGGAGCCGGTGCTGAAGCGCCTGTGCCGCACCCGCGTGCTGATGCGGCTGGCGGTGGTGCTGGCGACGACCATCGTCGTCACGCTGCTGTCCATCTGGTGGGGGCCGCCGATGCCCTACCGCGTCGGCGAGATCCATCCGCACGAGCTGCGTGCCCGTGTCGATTTCGAGGTCATCAACCACATCGAATTGGCGAACCTCGAAAAAAGCCTGGGAATCACGAAGAAAGTCCCCGCCGACAACGCCGAAGCCGTCCCGTCGCCCGACCGCCCCGTCATCGAGAAGTACCCCAAGGGGATACTGCTGGTGCCGCGCGGCCACCCGATCCAGGACCGCCAGCTCGACCTGCTGGTCGAGGAGCACCACGCCTTCGTCCTGAACATGGAACTCGACGAGCTGGTGAAGCGAGGCCTGTCGCTGTTCCTCATCTTCACGCTGCTGGGCGGGCTGGTGGTGATGTACGTCGCCCGCTTCCAGACCGGGCTGGCGCACAACCTGCCGATGATCGCCGGCGTCTGCGTGCTGGTGCTTGGCACTGTGGTGCTGGGGACGCTGCTGAGCCAGTCGCCGTGGAACGCCGGGCTGCTGCCTTTGACGTTCACCGCGATGGTGCTGACGATGGCGTACAACCCGCAGTTCGCGCTGATGATGTCGTTCGGCCTGCTGCTCGGCATGTCGCTGGTGCTGGGCACGTCGGTCGAATATCTGCTCGTGCAGATGGGCGGCCTGGCGACCGCGATCCTGCTGCTTCGCCACGTCCGCACGCGAACCCAGCTCGTGCAGGTCGCGACCGGCGCCGGCGTCGCCTACTTCGTCACGACCATCGCCATCGGCATGCTCACCGGCCAAACCGTTTCGCTCGTCCTCATCGACGCCTTCCGCAACTTCCTCTGGGGCTCGCTGGCGGGCTTCGTCCTCACCGGCGTCCTGCCCGTCGTCGAACGCTCGTTCGGCATCGTCACCGACATCAGCCTGCTCGAACTCGCCGACGGCTCGCATCCGCTGCTGCAAGAGCTGGTCCGCCGGGCGCCAGGCACCTACACGCACAGCATGACCGTCGCGACCATCGCCGAGGCCGCCGCCGAGTCGATTGGCGCCAATCCCCTTCTCATCCGCGTCGGCAGCTACTTCCACGACATCGGCAAGATGCTCAAGCCGCAGTACTTCATCGAGAACCAGAACGGCGAGAACCGACACAACCAGCTCGAACCCGCCCTCAGCACCCTCGTCATCATCGGCCACGTCAAGGACGGCCT
>JAYSSW010000426.1:0-1850 GCA_043720335.1 Planctomycetia bacterium | reverse complement strand
CAGCCCGCTTACGCAGGCCGTTCGCCGGGCTTTCGAGGTTGCAACAGTTCCCCCGACGTGGGATGCCCCCTCACCCCCTGCGGGCTGCGGTCGGGCGCATCGGAAAATCGGCGGCTCGCGTGAGTTTTCCGCACCCCCGGAGTAGATCCCTCATGGATGCATCGAACGAGCCATCAACCTCGCTGACGCTTCTGGGCGCCATGCAGAACGTCGCCCAGCGCGCGGAAGCGTGGAGGAAATTCATGAAGCGATACGAGCCGCACCTGCAGCGATGGCTGGCTCGCCACGGCGTGCAGGGCGCTTCGGCCGACGACTTGATGCAGATCGTCTTCCTGAAACTGCTGAGCCGTTTGGCGAGCTACGATCCGGCGAAGGGCAAGTTCGGCTCCTGGCTGGGCTCGGTCCTGAAGCACGCGATGCTGGACGAGATTCGTCGCCAAGCGCGTCGGCCAGGCGACGAGGCCCAGGGCGGGTCGGCGTTCCTGGCCAAGCTCGAACAGGTCGCCGAGGCGGAGTCGGATTCGCTCGCCGAAGATCTGGAAACGATTCTTCGCGAGCAGGACCACGTCATCGAGGAAGTGCAGAAGCGCGTCGAGCCGAAGTCGTGGCAGGCGTACTGGAGGATGCGCATCGCAATCCAGGGGTCGGCGGCGAAGATCGGCGCGGAGTTGGGGATGTCGGTGGGAGCGGTCCACCAAGCCGCCCACCGCGTCGCCGCCCTCTTGCGTGAAGAGGGGGAACGACGGCTCAAACCGCCGGAGGAACCCGCATGAACGAGTGCGTATCGGAAGACCAGCTCCGCGCCTTCGCGGAGTCGAAGCTGAACGAAGACGACAACGCGCGCATCGACACGCATCTCTCGGCATGCTCGCGCTGCCAGGAGTCGATCGACCGCATCACCCGGCCCGTCGTGCTGGAAAGCCCCGCGCTCGACGTCAGTCCGCTCTCGGCGGACACGCCCCCTGAGGCGCCGGGCTACCATTTCCTGGAGCGGCTTGGGAAAGGCGGCATGGGGGGTCGTTTGGCTCGCGGGAACCCTCTTCTACGACCTCAACCTCGACGGCCTCCGCAGCACGAACGAAAGCCCCCTGGCTGCATGGACCGTCTTCCTCGACGACGATGGCGACGGCGTGCTCGATCCTGGCGAAGCCCGCGTCGTGACCGACGCCCAGGGCGACTACCTGTTCAGCAACCTGCGCCCCGGCAGCTACCAGCTCCGCGAGAACCAGCCCGCCACGCACCTCGACGGCCGCGAACGGATCGGCAACGCCCGAGGCTCGACGCGCGTCAACGTCCAGATCGCCGGCGTCGTCCTCGGCAGCGGCTCGGTCGCGAAGGGCTACACCTTCGCCGAGATCGAGATTCCCAAAGCCACCTTCGTCTTCGCGCCGTCGTCTGCGCGTCCTTCGCCCAGGCATGTTGTCCTTGTGACGTGGGCCTTGTCATTCCCAAGCCCGTCGTCGAACGCCCCGTTGACGTTCCAATTGACCGGACTGCGCCATGTCGCTGCCAGCAAGCGGGTCGCGAACTCCTACAACGCGTCAACACGACGGCTGACCGTTGGCTGCTTCTTCGACGACGGCCGCACGCCGGTCGAGATCCTCGTGCATCTCGGCAGCCAGGGAACGCTCCGTGCCCGGCTGCCGTTCTACCGCAATGTCCTCGGAACGGCAGGCCTTTGAGCGAAGATCAAAAACAGCGGGGGAAAGGCGTCGTCACCTCTCCCCCGCAAGAATTTGCGTGCATCGACCGCTGAGAGCGTGTGAAAAAATCAAAAACGGCCGGCTCTGGCTTTCGCCAGATCGTGTCCGGGCACGGAAATCTGCAATCCGAAGGCTGTAATGGCGAGT
>JAYSSW010000425.1:0-1852 GCA_043720335.1 Planctomycetia bacterium | reverse complement strand
TGTTGGCACCATCTCAAGCATGTGGAGATGCGGAACCTCTCGTGCATGGACATGGAAGAGTTGCATCTGGAAATCCATCTGGCGATCGGACGCTTGCTGCAAAAGCCCCACCTGATTCAATCGTTCTTCGCCGCCGCCGGGTTGCCGCTACACGGGTGAAAGTTTACTTCTTTGCGCAGCTGTCAGTAGGTCGGGATCTGCTCCTCGAACGGCGCCAGCGTATTGCTGCGCAGGAACGCCCGCACGCCGAACCCGGCAGCCACGAGAAGCCCGACCAGGATGATCGAGCCCCAGATGATGATCGACTTCTTGTTTTCCATGAAGGTGCTCCGCCCGATGCCGCTCGTTTTCGCATGGGTGCTGGTGGATGTTCGGTGGAGGAAATCGTAGCAAACCGCAGAGATTGTCGCTACGCTGACCTTTGGATTTTCCTCCACGAAAGACACGAAGGGGCACGAAGAAAGGCAGGGAGACGAGGAGACAGGGAGTGTGGCGCCAAGCCCCACCATGAGCAACGCGATTGGTGGGGGTCGAAGCGGGCGACCACTCACCCCCAGGAATCGCTTCGCTCATCCTGGGGCTTGGCGCTCACTTTTCATTTCCCTGCCTTTCTTCGTGTTCCTTTGTGCTCCTTCGTGGTTGACCTTCTCAGGACGACGCCATGCGGATCGACGCCCATCAGCATTTCTGGAAGTACACGCCGGCTGAGTATCCGTGGATGACGGAGCGGCTGGCGACCCTGCGGCGCGACTTCCTGCCGGGCGACCTGGAACCGCTGCTGCGCGACGCGAAGCTGGATGGCTGCATCGCCGTGCAAGCGCAGCAGACGATTGATGAGGCCCGCTGGCTACTGAGCCTCGCCGAGCAGCACCCGTTCATCCGTGGCGTGGTCGGCTGGGTCGATCTGCGCTCGGAGCGCGTCGAAGAGCAGCTCGCGGAAATGGCCGCGCACCCGAAGTTCGTCGGCGTGCGGCACGTCGTGCAGGACGAGCCGGACGACCGCTTCCTGCTGAGGCCCGATTTCCTGCGCGGCGTCGGCAAGCTGCGTGCGTTCGATCTGACGTACGACGTGCTGATCTATCCGCGTCAGCTGCCCGCGACGCTGGAGTTTGTGAATCACTTCGCGGACCAGCCGTTCGTCGTCGACCACCTCGCCAAGCCGAACGTGCGCGACGGGGCGATGTCGCCGTGGCGCGAGCAGATGCGCGAGCTGGCCCGGCATCCGCATGTGTGGTGCAAGGTGTCGGGCCTGGTGACGGAAGGCGACTGGGCGGCGTGGCAGCCTGACGATTTCCGCCCGTTCCTCGACGTGGTCTTCGACGCGTTCGGCGTCGACCGCCTGATGTTCGGCTCCGACTGGCCCGTCTGCACCCTGGCTGGCAGCTATGAACGCGTCTTCGCGCTCATCGAGCAATATGCAGGCGGCATGGACCAGGCGAAGTTGTTCGGCGGCAGCGCGGCGGCGTTCTACGGGGTGTGAAACGAGGCGGTCGATTCACGCCTTCTCCACGGTCACGTCGATGCCTTTGCTGGTCGGCATGCCGGTGCCGTGGGTGTCGCCGGCCATCAGCTTGCTCGACGGGTCGCCGTACGGCAGGAACAGCAGGCCCGACGGCAGGTCGCCCGGCTTGGTCGCGCTGCAGACGATTTCGACCTGCCCGGTCGCGGAGCGGACCATGACACGGTCGCCGGTCTTCAGCGACAGCCTGGCCATGTCGTCGGGATTCATCGACAGGGTGTTGGTCTCGTCGATGTAGCCCTGGGTAAGCTTGCCTTCGTTCATGGTGGTGCCCTGGCGCGCGGTGCGGCCTGGGATCAGGATGAAGGTCTCGAGCGCCGCCATGTGTTCCCG
>JAYSSW010000424.1:0-4115 GCA_043720335.1 Planctomycetia bacterium | reverse complement strand
GCCAGACTCGCCATTACAGCCTTCGGATTGCAGATTTCCGTGCCCGGACACGATCTGACGAAAGCCAGAGCTGGCCGTTTTTGATTTTTTCACACGCTTTCAGGGTTAGTTAGGTCCGGGAAGCTCGCGATCAACGCTTCTCGCCCTGGATCGGCGGCGGCGGCAGGAAGTCCGGACGCGGCGGCAGGCCGGGGCGGCCCGGCGGATTGCCCGGCAGCATGCCCGGCGGCGGCTGAAGCTGCTGCGTGAACGACTCGACCGGCAGCGTCTCGGTGTGCAGGATCTTGCCTTCCTTCGAGACGACGTAGGCGACGCCCAGCTCGATGCCGAAGGCGGTGCCGATCTTGTAGGCTTGCGGCCTGGGCGGAGCGGCGCGAGTCTTCGCGCGGGGCGGGATCGGCGCCTCCGGGTCGCGGATCGGCGCTCCGCCCCCCATCATCGTCGTGAACGAGCCGTCGGAAATCTTCGTCAGGAAGTGGACGCGAAGCTGCTCCGTCTCCGGCATCCAGGTCACGTACATCAGGTCTTTCCGTTCGCGCGGGCCGGTGACTTTCCGGTCGCCGAGCGCCTTCTTCGCGGCCTCGGCCATCGCCTTCTCGATGTCCGCCTCGTTCTTCTTCGTGCGTTCGGCGTACTGCTGCTTCACTTCCGCGAGGACCTTGCCGACCTTGAGCGGATACTGCTTCGTGCCTTCGACGACCTTGAACGACGAAGCGACGAAGCTGTCGTTGCGCGGGCTGCCCATGCCGCTGTTCACCGAAATCTCGACCAGCGAGTAAGGCTCGCTGACTCCCCAGGGGACGACGCTGCGCGGGTTGGCCATCGTCAGAGCCGGGTAGACCTGGACCGCGCCGTTCTCGCCGACGGGGACTTGCAGGTTGGTGATCGTCGGGTTCTCCATCGTCGGCACATAGACCCAGCGGTAGCTCGCGCCGCTGGCCGAGAAGACGAGCTGGTCGGGCGGGCCAGAGCGGCCTTCCATGCTGAGGATCGGCTGGCCGTCGGTGAGAAGCACGCCGATGGCGGTCCCCTTCACGACCTGATGGTTGCGTGTCGGAATGAAGTTCTTGCGGTCCTTCACGACGCGCTCGGCCACGTCGCCGGCGCTGGCGGTGAAGCCAGCGGCGAGCAGCAGGCCCGTCGCGATGGACAGAAATCGTAGCCGGTTCATGGCGGCATTCCTCATGGATTGTCCTGGAAGAGCGATGCAGTCAGGGTAGCCGATTTCGCTGCGTGTAGCGAGGGAGGAAACGAAAAAAGGCCCCCCGGGATGGGGAGCCTCTTGTGCGACGGAGGTGCTATCGATCAACGGCCTGTGTTGTACCAGTAGTACGGGTTCGGCTGCCAGGCGTTCTGGTTGTAGCCGTAGTTGTAGTTGGCCGGGTAGTTGTATCCGACGGGGTAGTTGTAGCCGGGATAGTAGCCCTGGTAGCCGACGTTCTGCACGGGGTACGGCGTCGGGTAGTAGTAGCTGGCGTACTGCTGCTGTGCGGGGGTGTACATCGGCATCGTCTGGCCGGGGTAGACCATGCCGGTGGTGTCGGGGAGGGTGGTGCCACATTCCGAGGGCATGAACTGCTGCACGCTGCCCATGTTGTTCCAAGGCGAGCAGCCCATCGGGCCGCAGCCCATCGGGATCTGGCCGCCCGCGACGGCGCAAGGCGAGGGGGTGCATCCGTCACACACCAGGTTGCCCCAGCAGATCGGCGTGAAGGCGTTGTAAGGTCGGCAGGTGATGTGCGTCATGTGGCGGTGGTGGAACAGCCGATGGCGCAGCAAGAACGCCGACGCGTCCGACACGCTCAAGCTGACGCCGACGATGCTCAGCAAGCCCAAGACCCAGAGGTTCCGATTCATGGATGGCCCCATTTCATTCCGTTGCAGGCGTCCAATCTGGCCATCATCCTGATGGCCGATCTCCGCCCGGTTCCTGTCTGCAGCAAATCTACCACGCGTCGAACGGAGACGCGGCGAATGCCAGGGCATTTCCAACGATTAACCCGCGCCCCGACGACGCAGAATGCGCAGATCGGGCGTGACTTGCGTTCCTTGCAAGCCTTGACAGGCATTCCGCATTTGCAGGGTGGTTTGGCTAAAGGTTCGAGCTTGATTTGCCGAGCCGCCGCGAATCACGCCTTGCCGCGATAGGTGGGATGCGCGTCGAGATCGAGCGGAGCGAAGTCGGCGACGCGCCACTTCTCGACGGCGACCGCAGCCATCGCGGCGTTGTCGGTGCAGAGCGCCGGCGGCGGGATGAACAGCTCGACGCCTTCCTTCTTCGCCATCGCTTCGAGCGCGGAGCGCAATGCGCGGTTCGCGCTGACGCCTCCGCCGACCGCGAGGCGCGGGAGTCGCGTCTTGCGCAGCGCCTGTCGGCACTTGGCGGCCAGCACCTCGACGACCGCCTGCTGGAAGCTCGCGGCCAAGTCGGCGCGCTGCTTGCCCGGCCCCGGCGTCGGGCCGTGCGCGATCCCGACTCCGTGGAGCGCGTACATGACCGCCGTCTTCAGGCCGCTGAAGCTGAACGCGAGCCGGTCCAGGTGGATGAACGAGCGCGGGAAGGCGTGCGCCGCAGGATCGCCGGACGCCGCTTCGCGCTCGACCGCCTGGCCGCCGGGGAAACCGAGGCCGAGCAGCGCGGCGACCTTGTCGAACGCTTCGCCAGCCGCGTCGTCGATGGTGCCGCCGAGCAGGTCGAAGCGCAGCGCGGTGTGGCACTGGAACAGGCTCGTGTGCCCGCCGCTGACGACCAGCCCCAGGCACGGGAAGATGTCGCGGCCAGCGGCGATGCGGGCGGCGTAGATGTGGGCTTCGATGTGGTTGGCGCTGACGAGCGGGACGTCGAGCGCCAGCGCGAGCATCTTGGCCGCACTAACGCCGACCAGCAAGGCGCCGACCAGGCCCGGCGTGTTCATGACCGCGACGCAGCCGATGTCCGCCAGCTTCAGCCCGGCTTGCTTCAGCGCCTGGTCGAGCGTCGGCAGCAATCTTTGCAGGTGCGCCCGCGCAGCCACTTCCGGCACGACGCCGCCGAACTCGGCGTGCAGGTCGATCTGCGACGCGACGACGTTCGACAGGATGCGCAGCTCGTCCGTGAAGACGGCGACCGACGTTTCGTCACAGGACGTTTCGATGGCAAGGAAGTTCATGCGGCCGTCACGACGTTTGGTAGAGGCGTTGCAGGTCCAGCCCGACGAGGGCGTTCAGGCTGCCGGTGCGGAAGCCTTCCAGGTCGAGCGTGACGAAGCGGAAGCCGAGTTCCTTGAATCGCTGCAGCAGCCCTTCGCGAACTTCGACCGAAGCGAATCGTGCGAGTTCGCTGGCGGGAATTTCGATGCGGGCCAGCTCGCCTTCGTGCAGCCTCACGCGCAGCTCGCGCAGGCCGAACTGCTTCAGGTACGCCTCGGCTGCCTCGATGCGCGCGGTCCGCTCCGGCGTCGCTTGCACGCCGGGCGCGAGCCGGCTCGACAGGCACGGCGACGCGGGCTTGTCCCAGGTCGGCAGGCCCCAGTGCTGCGCCAGCGCCCGCACGTCGGCCTTGGTGAAGCCAGCCTCCTGGAGCGGATGGCGGACCTGGTGCTCCTTCGCTGCCGTCAGACCGGGGCGGTAGTCGCCGAGGTCGTCGAGATTGGCGCCGCTGACCATGACTTCGCATTGCAGTTCGGGGAGCAGCGATTCGATCTTGTGATACAACTCGTCCTTGCAGAAATAGCAGCGGTCGCCGTCGTTGCGGACGTAGTCGGGATTCGCGAACTCGTCGGTCGCAATCAACCGATGAACGATGCCGATGCGCTGGGCCAGTTCCTTCGCCTCGGCGATCTCCGCGCGTGGCACGCTAGCGCTGTCGGCTGTGACGGCGACGGCGTTCGCGCCCAAGGCAAGATGCGCCGCCTGGGCGACGACGGTGCTGTCGATGCCGCCGCTGAACGCGACCGCGACCCGCCGCATCGAACGCAGTATGTCGAGCAGCCGATCGCGCTTGGAAGTCAGTTCAGGGGACAAAGACAACGCATCGTTCATGCCCTTCATCTTACTGATCGCTGCGCAAAGAACTAAACTTCTTGCGCTGTAAGACAGATGCATGGGAGCCGCGACACCGTCCCCGCATGACTGGA
>JAYSSW010000423.1:0-8619 GCA_043720335.1 Planctomycetia bacterium | reverse complement strand
GTAAGCCCGCCGTGAAAACGGCCGAGGACATCGCCCATGCACGTCTCGCGCGGTTCCCACGGCGGGCTTACGCCGCGCCGCTCGCCGTTGCCAAGGGGACACGAGCCATGACGGAAGCCGAATGGCTGGCGTCGGCCGATCCTGCGGTTCTGCAGATGCTGAATCTTCCATCGCACATCGACGACATGGTCGGGTTGTACGGGGCCTCCTTTCATTCGATCCACCTTGCGACGCATCGCCTTCCGGGTTGAATCGCTTCAAAACCTGCTGAAGTTGCTTCGCCGGAATCGACAAGCCCGAAGCGGCGAGCCGACTCTTCGCGCGCCCCTGCAAATCGGCGACGGCAGCGATAAGACAACCCGCGAAACCTGGACCACGACTGCGAGGAAGCGACCATGCTGCTGGCCGGCCTGTTCACCGAAACCGTCCGCGGCCAAACGGCGCTGCGGGCGATGCCGCTGCTGCTCGGCGTGCTGTGCGTGCTGGCCATCGCCTACCGCTACTACAGCGCGTTCCTCGCCGCCAAGCTCGCGGTCCTCAACGACCTGAAGCGGACGCCCGCCCACGAGTTCGACGACGGCCAGAACTACCACCCCACCAACAAGTGGGTGCTGTTCGGCCACCACTTCGCCGCCATCTCCGGCGCCGGCCCGCTCATCGGCCCCGTCCTCGCCATCCAGTACGGCTACGCGCCGGGGCTGCTCTGGCTCGTCGTCGGCGTCTGCCTCGCGGGGGCCGTCCAAGATATGCTGGTTCTCGCGGCGTCGGTGCGGCGCGGCGGCAAGTCGCTCGCCCAGATCGCCCTCACCGAACTCGGCAAGCCCGCCTCCATCATCGTCTCGCTGGCGATCCTCTTCATCGTCGTCATCGCCCTGGCCGGCCTCGGCTTCGTCGTCGTCAAGGCCCTCGGCGGCGAAGAAGTGAAGCTGCCCATCGGCATGCAAGTGGTTCTGCCCGACGCTTCGACGCCGCAATGGCTGGAGTCCGAAAGCAGCGCGACGCACAAGGTTTATCAATTCCCCGAGAACTGCAAGCTGCGCTACGACAAGGTCGGCGCGGAAACGACGCGGCCTGAGAAGTTCAAGGTGCAGGTGTCGCCGAGCAAAGATCTAGGCGTCGACGGGGCGCTCGTCACGATCCCGGAGAAGGCGGCGCAGCTCGTGCCCGGCAGCGCGTGGGGCACATTCACCATCGCCTGCACGATTCCGATCGCGCTGTTCGTCAGCTTCTGGATGTACCGCTTCCGCAAGGGGCACGTCGTCGAAGCGTCGGCCATCGGCGCCGTCGGCGTGCTGGCGGCCACCGTCGCCGGCGGCTGGATCCACGGCTCGCCCCTCGAAGCGATTTTCACCCTCACCAAGAACCAAACCATCCTCGCCCTGTGCGGCTACGGCTTCGTCGCGTCGGTGCTGCCCGTCTGGATGCTCCTCTGCCCGCGCGACTACATCTCCAGCTTCCTCAAGATCGGCACCATCGCGCTCCTGGTGATCGGCGTTCTCGCGGCCAACCCGGTCCTGCAATGCCCGCCGATCAACGACACCTTCTCCGAAGGCGGCCCGACCTTCCAGGGGAGCATCTTCCCCTTCGTCTTCATCTGCATCATGTGCGGGGCGATCTCCGGCTTCCACGCCCTGGTGTCGTCGGGCACCACGCCGAAGATGGTCGACCAGGAAAGCGACATCCCGATGATCGGCTATGGCTCGATGCTCATCGAAGGGCTGGTCGGCGTCGTCGCGTTGATCGCCGCCGCGTCGCTGCCGGTCAACCTCTACTACGACATCAACGTCGATCTCGACCAGGCGCCGAAGTTCCAGGCGAAGCTGAAGGAACTGTACGACCAGCACGGCATCGACCCCGAAGCCGCGAAGCAGCGCATCGGCGTGACCGACCTGTCTCATCTCAACATCGAGGACGCCAACCTCGCCGAGATGGAGCAATTGGTAGGCGGCGAGTCGCTGCGCGGACGGACCGGCGGGGCGGTGACGCTCGCGGTCGGCATGGCCCGCGTCTTCACGCAGGCGACGCACGCCTTCGTCGATCCGCAGTACACGCACAGTTTGATGAAATACTGGTATCACTTCGCCATCATGTTCGAGGCGCTCTTCATCCTCACCACCATCGACACCGGCACGCGCATCGGGCGATTCCTGTTGCAAGAAACCCTGGGACAGGTGTATGAGCCGTTCGGACGGCCCGACTGGATTCCCGGTTCGGTCCTCGCCACGGGCCTCATCACGCTCGGCTGGGGGTCGCTGGTTGCCACAGGGTCGATCGGCACGATCTGGCCGATGTTCGGCATCGCCAACCAGCTGCTCGCCGTGCTTGCGTTATGTCTGGTGACGACGATTCTTGTCAACGCCGGGCGGTCGCGCTATGTTTTGGTTACGCTGGCGCCGATGATCTTCGTCTGCACCACGACGATGACCGCGGGAGTCATGATGACGCAGCGCTTCGCCGGCGACATCAGCGCCGGCAAAACACTGAGCGGCTCGCTCAACCTCGGCCTCACCCTCTTCGTGATGACGTCGGTCGGCTTCATCGTCCTGTTCGCGGCGGCCCGCTGGCTGTCGATCTGGTCGGGGCTGGTTTCGCCTCGCGATGAATTGACAAAGTGACGCGCCAAGCCCCACCATGAGCAACGCGATTGGTGGGGGGTCAAACCTCGCGACGACTCACCCCCAGGAATCGCTTCGCTCATCCTGGGGCTTGGGGCGTGATGAAACTTGCTGACGTGTGGACAACTCCCGCCGCTATTCATTGCACTGGATTCTATTTGTTCGGAAGGAACCGCTCCCATGGTCCACCAGCACACGCTCACGCAGCACACCAGCGGCCACGGCCAGATGCACGACCTGACCCGGCAGGTGCAGCAGGTCGTCGAGAAGTCCAAGATCCAGACCGGCGTCGTCCACTTGTTCGCGACCGGCAGCACCGCGGCGCTCGGCGTCATCGAGTTCGAGCCGGGCCTGCAGCGCGACCTGCCGGAGATGCTCAACCGCCTCATCCCGCCCGGCCCGAACTACGGCCACGAACAGGCCTGGCACGACGGCAACGGGCATTCGCACCTGCAGGCGACCCTCATCGGCCCGTCGCTCGGCGTGCCGGTCACGCAGGGGAAGCTGGTCCTCGGCGCCTGGCAGCAGATCGTCCACATCGACTGCGACGTCCGCAGCCGCGACCGCATCATCGTCGTCACCGTGATGGGCGAATGAAACGAAAAGGCCCACGTCGGATGCCGACATGGGCCTGGATGTTTCGCGGTTCGCGCGCAGGGCTACTTCCTCTTCAGTTCCTTGCGGAGCGATTCGAGTTCGCCGATGATGCGGTCGATGCGCGCTTCAACACCGCGCGTCCGGCTCGCTTCCGGGGACGGGCGACCAAAGCCCTTGGGGCCGCCGCCGAAGCCTTCCTTCTTCTTGCCGTCGAAGCCCTTCTTGCGTTCGCCGCCCTTCTTGCCTTCACGCTCGTTGAGGATGCGTTCGATCATGGAGCGGAGCTCGTCGCGGTCGATCTTGCCGCCGGCTTCCTTCTTCTTCTCCTCGAACTTCTTCTTGGAGTCGCCCCCCTCGAAGCCCTTCTTGCCCTCGAAGGCTTTCTTGCCCTCGAAGCCCTTCTTGACGTCCTTCTCCTGCATGACGCGTTCGATGAAGATCTTGATGTTGTCGGCGTCGAACTTGCCCCCCTTGGCGACGATGCCGCCGAGTCCGCCGAAGCCCATCGCACTGGTGTCCCTCTTGCCGGCTTCCTTGCCCTTCTTGGCGAGGGCGGCCTGCAGCTCCTTCACCTGGGCCTGCAGTTTCTCGATCTCGGCCTGGAGCTGCGCGGTGTTGTCCTTCTTGGCGCCTTCCTTCTTGAAGTCCCCCTTGCCGAAGCCCCCCTTGCCGAATCCGCCCGGTTGGCCGAGGACCGGCGACGACGATGTCAGCAGCGCACCCGCCAGCACGCCCGTCGCGGCCAGCATCCCGAACAATCGCATCATGGCAGGACTCCGGTGAGAGTGGTGATTCGCGTGGCCTGTTCGCCTACGCGTCTGTTGAGATTCTACGTCGGCACGCATGAGGAGCCGGTGAGAGTTTGATCCTGCTTTTCCAGCGGCGGGCGTATGATTTACGATCGCGTCGGCGAGCGCGCAAGCCAGCTCCGCAGCTGCGCTCCTCGCAGGGCGGCGATTCGCCTGGCCGGGTCGTGATCCGCGGGCCAAGATCGACTGCCTGCCTCCTGGGACGAGCCAGCCCCCCGCGTGTTGGCGAGATTCCGCAAGCCAGCGGGCACGCCGACCGCAGGGAGAACTTTTGTTCGCTGGCGGCGCCGCGATTTCGGCCTATAACCCGTGCTAGGCGTGTTCGTGCAAGCAGTTACGCGATTCCCCCGCTTGACAAGCGATGCGAATCCAACCTACAGTTGTACGATTGATGTCACGCGGCAGACCGTTTCCCCACGCTCCATGATGGAGCAGGACCATCCCCCCCATGCCCTTGACGCCTTCCCAGAAACCGACGCGCGAATGGCCGCTGCTCATCTTCACGGTGGCGGCCGTCAGCCTGATTTGCTTCCCGCTCTGGCAGTCGTTCGCCTCCGCCGACGCCGACTCCGCCGGCTGGTCGCCGCAGCGCTGGGCGCAGCTGCTGCTCGGCCCCGAACAGATCGCCTGCTACGCCTGCTCCCTCTGGTCGTTTCTCATCTTCCTGAGCCGCTACTGGGAAACGCTGCGCCAGCGCAAAGCATTCAGCCTGGGCCTGCTGCCGACCGACGAAGGGTCGCGCATCTTGCAGGAGGACGCCAGGCCGCTGCAGCGGAAGATCGACCAGAGCACGCGGAGCTACGGGCCGTTCATCCTCGCGAACATGATCCGCGCCGCGCTGGGCAAGTTCGCCCTGAGCAAGTCGAGCCACGACGTGCGCGAGTCGGTGAAAGCACAAGCGGAAGCCGACCTGGGCCGGCTGGTATCGTCGATGGCGACGATGAACTACCTCGCCTGGGCCGTCCCGGCGATTGGATTCTTCGGCACCGTGCGCGGCCTCGCCGGCAGCATGACCTTGGCAGGCCAGGGGGGCGAGCAGCTGCGCGTCGCCACGCGCCATCTCACGGTCGCGTTCGACTGCACGCTGGTCGCGCTGGGCTTGAGCCTGGTGGTGATGTTCCTGATCCACACGCTGCAGCGCGAGGAGGAGTCGCTGGTGATCGACTGCCAGCAGTACTGCCAGGAACATTTGGTGAACCGGCTGTACGAGCCGGAACACGGGTCGCCGAACCCGATGCCTGGGATGATGCCGCCGCACACGGCGATGCCCTCAAGCCTGAGTGAACGCGGGGTGCCACGATGAGCATGCTCGCCCTCGATTGGAACGCGACGCGCGCCCGTGGCGTGCTGGGAAGCGCGGGAGACTACCCGCTGCCCGTGCCGCTCGCTCCGCCGGCGCTCGACCTGCCGATGCTCATCAGCCTTGAGCGCAATACGCCCGATCTCGGCCCCGCAGCCATGAAGATTTGCAGGCAGGCGCCGCACCTCGTCTGCCAGCGCTTCCTGCCCTACGTCGGCCACGAGCACGGCCCGCGCTGGCAGGGCAAGCGCCAGCCTTTCGACGCCAACCAGGCGGCGCAGTTGGTTTGGCAGCGCCTGCAACCGTTGGGCAAGTCGTCGAAGGGCCTGCTCCTCGCGCTGCCCGGCTACCTCAGCCGCGTGCAGGCCGACCACCTGCGCGGCATGGGCGAGAAGCTGAAGCTGCCCGTCCTCGGCTCCGTGCCGACGCCGCTGGTCGCCGCCCTCGCGGCGTTCCACGAGCACTTCTGGTCGCGGTCGGTGCTGGTCGTCGATCTCGACGAGCATGCGCTGACGATCGCCCTGGTGAAAGCGGTCGACGACCAGGCCCACGTCATCGAGACGCGATCTTTCCCCGCGCTGGGCATGCACGTCTGGAAGGATCGGCTGCTGAACGCCGTGGCCGACCTGTGCGTTTGGCAGACGCGCCGCGACCCGCGCGACGCCCCGGCCGCCGAGCAGAGCCTTTACGAGCAGCTCGACACGTTGTTCGACGCCGCCACGCAGCAGCAGGCGATGCAGGTCGGCATCCAGGGCCAAAGCTGGCTGCACCACGTCCTCATCGCGCCGGAACAAACGCTCGGCGTCTGCCATCCGTTGTCGCAGTCGGCGATGTTCGAGGCCCACCAACTGGTGACGGCGACGATGCTGGACGACGCGCCGGGCGGCATCGTGCTGACCCACGCCGCCAGCCGGCTGCCGGGCCTGCTCGACGCGCTGCGGTCGCTGGCGTCGTCGTGGCCCAAGCCGGGCGAGACGCACGTCGATGGCAAGCGCCACACCGCCATCGAGGACTTCGGCGAAGACCTGTTCTTCGACGTGGCCAGCGAAGCCGCCGGCGTGATGACGCTGGCGCCCGACGCCCCCGCCCGCGCGCTGCACGCCCTCGCATCGCATTTCCTGCGCGGCGAACTCGCGCGAGGGCACCACGGCTACGTCGCGCCGCTGCCTCTGCCTCAACCTGTCGAGTCCGGCCCCGCACGCCTGCACTTCCAGGGGCAGGACCATTTCCTCCGCGAGCAGCAGCCCTTCGCGCTCGGCTCGCAGTACGGCAGCCAGCTCGCCTTCGATCCCCGCCAGCACCCCGCCGTCACAGGCCGGCACTGCGAGATCGTCTTCGAGCACGGCCGTTTCATGCTCTTCAACCGCTGCCGTGCGGGAACCTTCGTCAACGACCACCCCGTCGACGGCTCGACGACGCTGCGGGCCGGCGACTGGATCCGCCTGGGGACGCATGGGCCGACCGTCCGCTTTCTGGGGCAGGCGCTGCCCCGCTCCGCCCAGCTCCCCGCATTCGCCTGACCCCGGACCAAAGCCATGCAGATCCGCCACCGCGTGCCGACCATCTTCAGCATCTACATGCTCGACGTGATCTGCTGCGCCCTCGGCTGCGTGATCCTGCTTTGGCAGGTCAACCAGTACGAGGCCGACCAGCAGACGACCGCCGCCAAGCAGGCGCAGGGCGACTACGAGAAGGCCGAGGCGGCGTTCCAGAACGTCTCGACCGAGATCGAACAGCTCAAGCTCGCCCTCGCAGCGAGCCGCCGGAACGTGGTCGAGCTGAGCGTCGCGCTGCTCGCCGTCCGCTCCGAGCGCGACGACGCCCTGAAGCTGGCGGTCGCGCGGCAGCGGGACAACGACAAGACGAAGGCGACGCTGGTCGTCAGCGAGGATTTGCTGAAGCAGCTCAAGTTCGACTTCACGAAACTCCAGAAGAACGCGAAGCAAATCGACGGCGAGCTGCAGGTGAAGCTGAAGCTGAACGACGACCTGCTCGCCCGGCTCGCGCTGCTGGAGAAGGACGCCAAAGCGACGGCCGGCGCCCTCGACACGAAATCGAAGCTGCACGAGGAGCTGCTCGCGAAACTCGCCGCCGCCCAGAAGGACGCGAAGATTTCGACCGTCGAGCTGCGGAACAAGACGAAGCTGCACGCGGAACTGCTCGCCCGGCTCGCGCTGTCCGACAAGAAGCTGAGCGAGATGACGGTCGACGTGTCGCAGAAGCAGAAGTTCGCCGACGACGCGGCCAACAAGCTGAAAACACAGCTCGCGCTGCTGGACGTGGCCGACGCGAAAAGCCGGAAGCTGGAGACGCAGCTCGCCGACCTGTCGAGCCAGGGGAAGGACTCGACCGCGAAACTGAGTTTGACCGAGCTGCGCATGAAGCTGATGGAACAGGAGCTCGACCGCAACAAGAAGGAGCTGGCCGAGAGCGGCGCGCGCTTCGGGGATCTGCTGAAATCGCACGACAGCCTCAGCAAGCAACTGCTGGCTGGCGTGCGCGACCTGACCGAAGTCCGCACGGCGATGCTGACCCTGGAGGGCGAGAAGAGCAAGCTGCTCGACAAGAACCGCGCCCTGGCCAGCGACGCCGACCAGCGCTTCGCCGGCATCGCGCTCACGGGCAAGAGCGTGGTGTTCCTGGTCGACATCTCCGGCAGCATGGGGATGCGCGACAGCAAGACCGAGGACAAGGAGAAGTGGCCCGCCGCCTGCGAGAGCATCGCCAAGCTGATGCGCAGCCTGCCCGACCTCGAACGCTTCCAGGTGATCCTCTTCAACGACCGCGTGCAGTACCTGTTCGGCCACGACGGCAAATGGCTCAAGCACGCCGGCCCCGACACCGTCGCCGCCGTCCTCGACAAGCTCAAGACCGTCACGCCCAAGGACGGCACCAACCTCTTCGCCGGCTTCCAGGAAGCCTTCCGCTTCCGCGACGACCGGCTCGACACGATCTACCTCTTCTCCGACGGCCTGCCCAACGTCGGCGAAGGCGTCTCCGCCGACCAGTTGGCGAAGCTGAGCGAGACGCAGCAGACCGAGCTGCTGAGCAAGCACCTGCGGCAGAAGCTGACAACCGACTGGAACCCGCGCAGCGCCGGCCGCCCCCCGCGCGTGCGCATCAACGCCATCGGCTTCTTCTTCGAAAGCCCCGACGTGGGCGCCTTCCTCTGGGCCTTGGCCCGCGAGCACGACGGCAGCTTCGTCGGCATGTCGCGGCCGTAGGCTGCTTGAAGCCGCAGGCGCAGGAGCCGCGACCGGCAGAACCGCGCGCCGATGCAAAGTTTCGCATCGTCCGA
>JAYSSW010000422.1:0-4120 GCA_043720335.1 Planctomycetia bacterium | reverse complement strand
GCGACGCGCAGCGGAGCGCGGACGCGACCCACCCCCGTGAACCCAATCAACGCGAGGTTCCCGCGCTCCGCTGCGCGTCGCGGCTAAACCATCGCGGCGTCGCGCGTCAGCCTTCGCCCAGCAGGTTCGGCACCTTGTCGCGCAGCAGCGCCATCTCCTGGTGCGTCTCGCCCAGGTACGCCAGCAGGCGCAGGTCGTCGCGGCTGACAACGCCGCCGGCCAGCAGCCACGCCCGCACGCGCAGCAGCTTGTACAGCTTCACGAGCTTGCGGTCGCTGATGAACACGCGGTCCTCGCGCACCAGCGTCTTCACCACTCGCTGGAACTCGCGGAACACGTCGGCCGGGAAGAACTGCTGGCGGTCGTTCGCCTCGTCGTCGCGCCCCGCCCTCTGCACCCGGCCGAACTGGTAGGTCAGGTAGCGGTTCGCCTTCAAAATGTCGTCCAGCGACGCGTGCCCCTCGATCCACGGCTTCTGGTTCAGCGAGCGGTTCACCTCGGTGCGGATGCCGGCGTCGATCAGCTCCTCGAAGTGGTTCTCCTGCACCGGCAGGCTCTCGGCTTTCAGCACGAAGCGGTCCTTGAGCGCCGCCAGCTCGCCCTGTTCGGGGACCTCGTTGGTGGCGGCGAACAGCACGCGAAGCCGCACCGGGGCCGGCACGCCGTCCTGGTAGAACTTCTTCTCGTTGATGATGGTGAGCAGGATGTTGAGGATGGCCGAGTTCGACTTGAAGATCTCGTCGAGGAACGCCAGCCGGGCGGTCGGCAGCTTGCCCTGCTCGCGGCGGATGTAGCGGCCGTCGCGCAGCTGGTTGATGTCGATGGGGCCGATGATCTCCGACGGCTCGGTGAAGCGCGTCAGCATGTACTCGAAGTAGTCGTCCTCCCCCAGGCCGAGCGCGTCCTTGAACTTGAGGACCAGGTCCGACTTCGCCGTGCCGGGCGGGCCCACAATAAGAAGCGGCTCCTGCGCGACGGCGGCCACCACCATCAGGTCGATCAACGGCTGCTTCTGCACGAAGAACCGCCCCAGGGCCGTGCGGAACCGGTTCAGCTTCGCGCGCAGCTCGTCCGCCTCCTCCTGGAGCTGCGCGAACGTCCATTCCTCGGTCTCGGCGGGCGGCGGTTTCATGGCCATCGGGTCATCCTGTGCGCTTCGGAGGGGCGAGCGGCGCGGCGTAAGCCCGCCGTGAAAATCTGCAACGATGCGTGTGGTCTACGGTGACAAGCGTGTCATTTGCACGAATGAACCTTTTCACGGCGGGCTTACGCCGCGCCGCTCGCCGTTGCTCGTGAAATCCGGGTGGGTTTTGAAATCGCGCCTACCCCCCGCGCGGCCCCGCCGCGAGCACGTCGGGCGACGCGCTGGCGGCGAACTGCGCGAAGTTGTCGCGGAACCGCTTCGCCAGGTGCTTCGCCTTGTCCTCGTAGGCGCCGGCTTCCTTCCAGGCGTTGCGCGGCTGGAGCAGGTGCGACGGGACGCCGGGGCACGACTGCGGCACCAGCACGCCGAAGACCGGGTCGGGGGTGAACTCAACCGTGTCGAGCAGGCCCGCCTGGGCGGCGCGGAGCAGCTGGCGGGTGATCGGCAGGGCCATGCGGGCCCCGACGCCGAGGCCGCCCCCCGCCCAGCCGGTGTTGACCAGCCAGACCTGGGCGTCGTGCGCCTGCATGCGGGCCTGCAACATCTCGGCGTAGACGGTGGCAGGACGAGGCAGGAACGGGGCGCCGAAGCAGGTGCTGAAGGTCGGCAGCGGGTCGCGGATGCCGACCTCCGTCCCGGCGATCTTCGACGTGTAGCCCGACAGGAAGTGGTACTGCGCCTGCGCAGGCGACAGCTTGCTGATCGGCGGCAGCACGCCGAACGCGTCGCAGGTGAGGAAGAACAGGTGGCGCGGATGCCCCGCCCGGCCGGTCGGCTCGATGTTGGCGATCGCGTTCAGCGGGTAGGCGGCGCGGGTGTTCTCCGTCAGCCGCTTGTCGTCGTACAGCGGCCGCCGCGATCCCTCCTCCAGCACCACGTTCTCCAGGATCGCTCCGAAGCGGAGGGCGTCCCAGATCTGCGGCTCCTTGTCGCGGGTCAGGCCGATGCACTTGGCGTAGCAGCCCCCCTCGAAGTTGAAGACGCCGGCGTCGGACCAGCCATGCTCGTCGTCGCCGACCAGCTTGCGGTCGGGGTCGGCGGAGAGGGTCGTCTTGCCCGTGCCCGACAGCCCGAACAGCAGCGCGGAGTCGCCGGCGGGGCCGACCGTCGCGGAGCAGTGCATCGGGAAGACGCCGCGCTTGGGGAGGATGTAGTTGAGGTAGGTGAAGACCGACTTCTTGACCTCGCCGGCGTAGTGGGTGCCAGTGATGAGGACGCACTTCTTGTCCAGGTCGAGGATGACGGCGGTGTCGCGCTGAACGCCGTCGCGCTGCGGGTCGGCGACGAAGTGGGGGGCGTGGAAGATCACCAGGTCGGGGTGGAAGCCGGTGAGTTCATGAGGCTGCGGCTGGATCAGCAGGCATTGGGCGAACATGGCGTGCCAGGCGGTCTCGGTGACCAGGCGGACGGCGACGCGGTGGTGCGGGTCGGCGCAGGCGAAGCCATCGAGGACGAACAGCTCGCGGCGCTGGAAGTAGCCCTGCACGCGTTCGAGAAGCCGCGTGAAGACGTCGGGTTCCATCGGGTGGTTGACGTCGCCCCAGGCGATCTTGTCCTGGTAGGAAGGCCAGCGGACGACGTACTTGTCCTTGGCGGCGCGGCCGGTGTGGCGCCCGGTGACGGCGGCGAAGGCGCCGTTGCTGGCGAGCTGCCCCTCGTTGCGGCGCAGCGCCAGCTCGACCCACTGGGCCGGGCTGAGATGCGCGTGCACCGGGCCGGGATTGCTCAAACCGTGCAGGCTCAGGTCCATGTCGAATCCTTCCTTCGCGATTGAAACAGCGGGCAGCGGGCAGCGGGCAGCGGGCAGCGGGCAGCGGGCAGCGGGCAGCGGGCAGCGGGAATGAACAAGACATCAAGCCCGCTGCCGCTAGGCGGCGGGGTCGTCGCGCGCTTCCACCCGCGCCGCCTCAGTCGGCGGCGGGCTTGACACGTTGATCGCATCGCTGCCCGCTGCCGCCCCTGTATAATGGTAAGAACCTCGCACCTGCTCGGCAGGCCATTCCTCCCCACCGGCGACCAACCAGCGGCCCCCCCATGACCTGGCAACAAACCGAATTCCTCCTCAAAGGCGTCTACCTCGGCCTCCTCCTCATGGTCGCCTGGCAGCGACCCGCCGGCGCCGAGCTGGCCACCATCGGCGCCGCCGCACTCGGCGGCTTGGCTCTGTTCCTCTCCGTCGCCGCCTTCCGCAAGCTGCGCGAAGGCTACCGCGTCGGCGGACGACTCCTCGGCTTCCTCCTCTTCCTCATCCTCGAAAACCCCCGCGCCGTCTACTCGGGCCTCATCCTCGGCTTCGCCGTCGGCGCCGGCGTCGTCTTCCGCCTGCGCGGCGACGAACTCCCCTGGGAAGCCCTCATCCCCGTCGGCGGCGGCGCACTACTCGGCGTCGTCTTCTACCTACTCCGCATCGTCAACGACCGCAAGACGCGCGGCTGGCTCTGCCTCGCCCTCGCCGTCCTCCTCATCGGCGGGCCGGCGACACTCATCTTCCTGCAACCTGAACTCCTCTCGCCCTCGCAGCTCCAGATCATCGGCGTGCTGCTCCTCGCCGGCATCCCCGGCTTCTATCTGCTCACGTTCGCCAGCTTCGTCGAGGAATCGGAGATCGAAATCGCCGCCCTGTGCGCCGCCCTCGCCCTCGGCAGCTGGATGCTCCTCAGCCCGCAGGTCTCCCCCGCGTTCGGCGGCTTCCTGCTCGCGTTCCCGCTTGTCCTCTACTACCTCTACACGCGCCGGATCCTGCCCGGCCTGCGCGTCTTCAAGCACGCCCTGCGCGGACTCAGCTTCCGCGAGGTCGGCAACACCCGGCTCGCCCTCCTCTCCCTCAACCGCGCCCTCCAGCTCGACCCCAACCACCCGCTCGCCCGGCAGCAGCTCTGGGAGATCCACCGCTCCCTCGATCTCGAACAACTTCGCGCTCAGCCGGATCTCGCTCCTATGCTCAACTTCACCCTCTGCCTGGAGCGCGTCAGCGGG
>JAYSSW010000421.1:0-1859 GCA_043720335.1 Planctomycetia bacterium | reverse complement strand
GCCGACGTGTGGCACTTCTTCGACGCCGCCGGCGTGCCGACGCTGTTCACGACGATGATGCGCGACGCCGGCAACGTCAAAGGCGTGCATCTGCTGCGAGGCGCCGAGGAATGGCCGTCGGTCTTCGTGAACGTCAACGCTCAACCCGTCACCGCGTTCGTCACGGTGAAGATGCCGGCGAAGTCGCTGGCACTGCACCCCGGGCCGCGCAGCGGCGCCGTCGTCGCCTGGACCAGCCCCATCGACGGCGTCGTGTCCGTGACGGGCCGCGTACAGGACATCGACACGAGCGGCGGCGACGGCATCGCTTGGTCGCTGGAGCATCGCCCCGGCTTCGCGCCTGAACTATCGGCGACGAAACAGCACCTCGTCGCGATGAACGAAGTCCGCCAGCGCATGCAGGACACCAAGACGAAGGCGGGGCAGGCGTACGCCGTCGCGGAGGGGAAGCCGCACCATGTGCCGGTCCACCTGCGCGGCGACCCGGACAGCCCCGGCGAAGTGGTGCCGCGCCGCTTCCTGGAGCTGTTCGGCGGCCAGCCCGTCACTTCGCCGGAGAAGACGAGCGGCCGCCTGCAGCTCGCCGGCTGGCTCACCGGGCAGGCCGCACCGCTCACCGCACGCGTCATGGCCAACCGCGTTTGGCAGCACCACTTCGGCGCCGGCCTCGTCAAGACCCCCAGCGACTTCGGCGTGCGCGGCGACCCGCCCAGCCATCCCGAACTCCTCGACGACCTCGCCAAACGCTTCCTCGACGGCGGCTGGTCGGTCAAGACGCTGCACCGCTTCATTCTCAGCTCCGAGGCGTACCAGCGCTCCAGCCAGCACCATGACGAAAGCGCCCGGCTCGACCCGGAGAACGTCTTCCTCTGGCGCTTCTCACGGCGCAGGCTCAGTGCGGAAGAAATCCGCGACTCCATCCTCGCCGTCAGTGGCGACCTCGACCGCGTCCCCGGCGCCGCCCACCCGTTCCCTGACAGCAAGGGCTGGGGCTTCACGCAGCACGGCCCCTTCAGCGCCGTCTACGACCACGACAAGCGCAGCGTCTACCTGATGACGCAGCGCATCAAACGGCACCCGTTCCTGGCCCTGTTCGACGGCCCCGACGCCAACGCCAGCACGCCGACGCGCTACACGACGACCGTGCCGACGCAGTCGCTGTTCTTCATGAACGACCCACTGCTGCACGCCAAGGCGAAGAACTTCGCCGACCGCCTGCAAGCGCTGCCGTCCGACGACGCCCGGCTCGACCGCGCCTGCCGGCTGTGCTTCGGCCGCGCGCCGAGCGACGCCGAGCGAGCGATCGCGCGCCGCTTCCTCGACGACGCCGGCCGCGACTCACCGATAACCGAAAGATCGCGCGTCGCCTGGGCCGCCTGGCTGCGCGTCCTGTTCGCCTCCAACGAATTCCTGCACGTGGACTGACCCATGACCAACCTCTCCCGACGCGGTTTCCTTCGCAGCGCCGTCGCAGGCTCCGCGCTGATGCCCGCCATCCTGCACGAACTGCTCGCCGGCGACGCGCCGTCCGCCGACCCGCTGGCGCCGCGCGCGGGGCACTTCCCCGCGAAGGCGCAGCGCGTCATCTTCCTGTTCATGAGCGGCGGCGTGTCGCACGTCGACTCGTTCGACCCGAAGCCGCGCCTGACCGCCGACCACGGGCGGACCATCGCGCTCGACCATCCCGAGACGCGAGGCCGGCCCGGCTTCGACCGGCTCTTCCTCAAGCGCCCGCAGTGGGCGTTCCACAAGCACGGCCAGTGCGGCACCGAGATCAGCACGCTGTTCCCGCACCTGGCCCGCCGCGCCGACGACCTGTGCCTGATCCGCTCGATGCACAGCGACCACTCGAACCACTA
>JAYSSW010000420.1:0-1859 GCA_043720335.1 Planctomycetia bacterium | reverse complement strand
GGCCAACGAGATCATCATCGGCGGCGGCATGGCCTACACCTTCCACAAGGTGCTCAACGGCATGTCCATCGGCTCGTCGCTGTTCGATCCGCAAGGGGTTGATGTCGTCGTCAAGGCGATGGCCAAGGCCAAAGCGAAAGGCGTCACGATCCACCTGCCGGTCGACTTCAAGATCACCGACGGCTTCGACTTCAAGACCAAGAAGCTCCCCGCCGGCGCCCGGACGAAGTTCGTCACGGTCGCCGAAGGCATCCCCGACCAGTGGGAAGGCCTCGACTGCGGCCCCGAGACGATCAAGCGGTTCCGCGCGGTCGTCGGCCGCGCCAACACGATCATCTGGAACGGCCCCGTCGGCGTGTTCGAGTCCGCCGACTTCGAGGCCGGCACGAAAGCCGTCATGGAAGCGATGGTCGAGGCGACCCAGCGCGGCGCCGTCACCGTCATCGGCGGGGGCGACACCGCGACGGCGGCCGTCAAATGGAAGACCGACGACAAGGTCACCCACTGCTCCACCGGCGGCGGCGCCTCGCTCGAACTGCTCGAAGGCCGCGTCCTGCCCGGCATCGCGGCTTTGTCGGATTTGTGATTTCAGATTGTTGATCTCAGATTGCAGACGGCAAGCCCCACCATGAGCGAAGCGATTGGTGGGGGTCGCATTGCATGACACCAATATCAAGCTCGCTGCCGTTAGGCGGCGGGGTCGAACCCCCAGGAATCGCTTCGCTCATCCTGGGGCTTGCGAACGCTCCTTCCCAGCTGAGGCTCCTCCCACCATGTCCACGGCAGGTCGTCCGAAACGCGGGGTTCCCGAAGGGCTGTGGATCCGCTGTCCGCAGTGCAAGGAGAACATCTTCCGCAAGGAGATGGAGGCGCGCTTCAACGTCTGCCCGGAGTGCGGCCACCACTTCTACCTGCCGTCGCGGCAGCGCATCAAGCAGCTCCTCGACGAGGGCAGCTTCGAGGAGTGGTTCGCCGACCTGCGCCCGCGCGACCCGCTGGAGTTCACCGACCGCGTCCTCTACGCCCAGCGCATCAAGGCGGAGCAGGCCAAGACCGGCATGCTCGACGCGGCGGTCGTCGGGCGCGGCTACATCCGCGGACGCCCCGTCGTCTTCTCCGTCACCGACTTCGCCTTCATGGCCGGCAGCATGGGCTCCGTCGTCGGCGAGAAGCTGACCCGCGCCTGCGAGGAAGCCACCAAGATGAAGCTGCCGTTCATCATCGTCAGCGGCTCCGGCGGCGGGGCGCGCATGCAGGAAGGCATCCTGTCGCTGATGCAGATGGCGAAGATCTCCTCCGCCCTGGCGCGCTACGACCAGTCCGGCGGGCTGTACCTGTCGATCCTCACCAATCCGACGATGGGGGGCGTGGCCGCCAGCTTCGCGCTGCAGGGCGACATCACCCTGGCCGAGCCGAAGGCGATGATCGGCTTCGCGGGCAGCCGCACCATCAAGAACACGATCCGCCTGGAGCTGCCCGAGGGCTTCCAGACCAGCGAGTTCCTTTTGAAGCACGGCTTCGTCGACCGCATCGTCCCGCGCGCCGACCTGCGCACGGAACTGGCCAGCATCATTGATTATTGCGGCCATTGATGGTAGCGTGGAGGGAAGCCCTCCATCTCCCTCGGACAACCAGCGGGTGCCCCATCGCGAACATGTTCGACAGCATCAAGAAATGGCTGAAGGGGGACGGCAAGACCAAGCTCCCCATCTCCGACATCGCCAAGCGGTTCGAGCTGATCGGCCGCATGGGCCAGGGGAGCATGTCGAAGGTCTGGCGCGCGCGCGACAAGCTGACCGGCCGCGTGGTGTGCCTGAAGCTGCTCGACAAGGTGAAGACCGCCAAGTTCGAGGCCCGCT
>JAYSSW010000419.1:0-18777 GCA_043720335.1 Planctomycetia bacterium | reverse complement strand
CCCTGAAGTGGATCACGTCGCTGCTCACTCCGAAGACGCGCACGATCTACCGCAACGCCCGTCCGGTCCGCGCGAGCTACGACGCCGCGCAGACGACGGACGAGAACCGCCGCTGGTGGATCAACGCCGACTCGCTGAGCGCTCGCGCGGCCAACAGCTACGACGTGCGGCACAAGCTCCGCACGCGCAGCCGCTACGAGGTCTCGAACAACAGCTACGCCAAGGGCGCGGTGCTGACCCTCGCCGACGACACCATCGGCAGCGGTCCCCGGCTCCAATGCCTGCTCGATGACAAGGTCTCCGCGCTCGCCGTCGAGACCGCGTGGGCGAAGTGGGCCGACGCCGTCTCTTTCGGCTCGAAGCTGCACACCCTCAAGCAGGCGAAGACGACCGATGGCGAAGGCGTCATGCGGTTCTTCTTCAACCCGAAGATCGACGCCGGCGGCGTGACGCTCGACCTCGACCTGGTCGAAGCCGACCAGATGACGACGAGCGACCTGGCCACCCTCGTCGGTGCCGGGCTGTACGCGACGGACGGGATCGAGTTCGACGCCAACGGAAACGTGAAGTGGTACTACTTCCTCGACCAGCATCCCGGCGATGCCTACCGCACGAACATGGTGTCGTACAAGGAGAAGTCCCGCAACGTCGTCCACTGGTTCCGCAAGGACCGGCCCGGCCAGGTCCGCGGCATCCCTGAGATGACTCCCGCGCTGAACCTCTTCTCGATGCTCCGTCAGTTCACGTTGGCGGTGCTTCGCGCCGCCGAGACCGCTGCAGACTTCGCGGTCATGCTGGAGACCATCGACACGACCGGCACCACGAACGCGGCGCCAAGCCCCTTCGACACGATGGAGATCGAGCGGGGCATGATGACCGAATTGCCCGGCGGAACGAAGGCGAGCCAGCTGCACGCCGAGCAGCCTGTCACCACGTTCGAGATGTTCGAGATGCGGATCTTGAACCAGATCGGCCGCTGCATCAGCATGCCGATGAACAAGATCACCGGCAACTCGTCGGGCTACAACTTCTCGTCGGGCCGGCTCGACCATCAGGGCTACTACACGCGGATCAAGATCGAGCAGATCGATTGCGAGCGAGTGGTGTGCGCCCCGACGTTCGCCGCGTGGCTCGACGAAGCCCGGCTCATCCCCGGCCTGCTCCCGCCGAACCTGCCAGAAGAAGTGCCGGTGAAATGGTACTGGAAGGGCCAGCCTCACATCGACCCGTCGAACGAGGCGGCGGCCAACGAAACGAATCTTCGGCTCGGCACCGACACGCTCGCCGGCATCTGCGCGAAGGACGGCGAGGACTGGGAAGAGGTGCTGGAGCAGCGCGCCCGCGAGTCCGCGAAGGCCGCCGCCCTCGGCATCACGCTGCCCTGGATGCCCGCGCCCGTGACGCCAGCAGCGCCAGCGGCGCAAGGAGCGGCCAATGCGCCAGCCGCTTAACGTCCAGGCCAAGGGCAGCGCCGCCCTCAACGTCCGCGCCGACACGGTCAGCGTCGCGCAGGCGACCGCGACCCGCAAGCCCCGGTTCTCCATCGTCGCGTACAACGGCGGTCCGCTCAGCCTTCCGAACTGGCCGCTGCCGATTATCCTCGACTTCGCCGGCATGGACGTGAGCGCGCAGCAGATCCCCGCGCTCTACAACCACACGCCCATCGAGGAGGAGGCGGTTGGCCAGTCCGACCGCGTCGTCGTCGAGCGCCTCACCGGCAGGCTGCTCATCGACGGCGAGCTGTACCCGACCAACGCCCGCGCGCAGCGGATCATCTCCCGCTCGAAAGAGGGGTTCGCCTGGCAGGCGTCCGTCGGCGCCAGCGCGAGCGAGGTTGAAGAGTACGGGCCGGGCGAATCGGTCACGGTCAACGGCCGCGCCTGGCCGGGGCCTGGCTTCGTGGCCCGCAAGTCGGTCGTTCGAGAAATCACCTTCTGCGTCATCGGCGCAGACGCAGGCACGCAGGTCACAGTGACGGCGGCCGCGCGGCTCAACACGAAAGGCAGTGCAGCGATGACGTTCGAGGAATGGCTCCTGAGCATGGGTTTCGACGCTTCCAAGCTCGATGACGCCCAGCGTTTGAACATGCAAAACATGTACAACAAGGGCATCGCGTCGGGCGAGATCGCCCCCAAGGACGCAACCCCGCCGCCGGCCGATCCGAACGCCCCGGCGCCCGCCGCCGCGACCGCTCCGGTTGCGGCCACCGCCGTCGCCGCGACCCGCGCGGTTCCCGTCGCCCGCCCGGTGCAGGCGAACCTCCCGCTCGGCATCCCCGTCCCCAGCGTCGCCGAGCTGCGCCGCGAGCTGGCCGGCGAGTTCGCCCGCAGCCGCGAGATCCACGCCATCGCCGCCCGCTTCGCCGACGTGACGGTCGAGTCGTCCCCCGGCGTCCGCGTCCCCCTCGGCGAGCATGCCATTGCCGCTGGCTGGTCCGCCAACGACACCGAGCTGCACGGCCTCCGTAACAGCCGCGCTCGCGGCCCGCACTTCGCGGCCCACGACAGCAAGCAGGACGGGGCGACCATCGAGGCCGCGCTGCTCCGCTCCGTCGGCCTCCGCGAAGACCGGCTCGCGAAGCTCGGCTACAAGCCCGCGACCATCGAAGCCGCGTTCAGCCCCGCGCACCGCAACACGTCCATCAGCTCGCTGATGTTCGGCACCATCGCCGCCGCCGGCCTGCACGCCCGCCCCGGGCGCATCAGCGACGACACGATCCGAACGGCCTTCCGGGCAGACGCGATGCTCAACGTGCGGGCCGACGGGTTCTCCACGATCAGCCTCAGCGGCATCCTCGGCAATGTCGCGAACAAGGCGCTCGTCGACTCCTACACCGCCGTCGAGACGGTGTGGCAGAAGATCTGCGCCCAGCGCTCGCACAGCGACTTCAAGACGGTCACGCGCTACCGGCTCGACTCCACCGGCGCCTTCAAGAAGGTCGGCCCGGACGGCGAGCTGAAGCACATCGGCCTCAGCAGCGGCAGCTTCACGAACGCGATCGAGACCTACGGGGCGATGATCGCGCTGACCCGCCAGATGCAGATCAACGACGATCTGGGCGCGTTCCTGGAGATCCCGACGTTGATCGGCCGCATGTCGGCCCTGCGCATCGAGGAGGCCGTCGCCGTCAAGCTGCTCGCAAACACCAGCTCGTTCTGGGGCACCGGCAACAAGAACTACATGAGCGGCGGCGGATCCGTCCTGGCGGCGGCCGGCATGACCACGATCCGGCAGAAATTCAGGGACATGGTGGACAGCAACGCCAAGCCCATCGGCACCTCGCCGAAGATCATGCTGATCGGCTCCGCGCTCGAGCAAACGGCCTACCCGCTGCTGGAGTCCGAGACCCTCGTCAGCGGCAACACGACCGCCGCGCCCAACAAGAATCCGCACTACGGGCTGGGGCTGGAGGTCGTGGTCTGGCCGTACCTGAACAACACGTCGATCCTCGACCAGGACGGGGCGGCCATCACCGGCCAGTCCTCGACGGCATGGTGGCTCTTCGCCGATCCGAACGTGCGGGCCTCGCTCGCCGTGGCCTTCCTCAACGGCCAGAGCATGCCGACCATCGAGAACGCCGAGACCGACTTCAACACGCTCGGCATGCAGTGGCGCGGCTACCACGACTTCGGCGTCGGCTACGAGGACTCGGTCGCGTCGGTCATGTCCGCCGGGGCGTGACGCCTCCCGATTGTTGCGTCGAAAACTACCGCGACGGCTCATCGTGGCCGTCGCGCTGATCCCCTCGAAAACGACTCGGAGGCTCGCACATCATGCCCCAGGCAACTTTGGTCCAGGACGGCGAACAGATCGACTACACGCCCGGCACGGCGAAGAGCGCCGGCGACGTGGTCGTGGTCGGCAACTACGTAGGCGTCTGCAACATCGACATCGCCGCCAACGTCCTCGGCGCGCTCTCCACGGAGGGCGTCTTCGATTTCTCCAAGGTCACCGGCGCCATTGCCGACGGCGAGAACATCTACTGGAACCCGACCGGCAGTCCCGTTGGCGGCGTCGCCAGTTCCGGCGCCGCGCAGAACACCGGCGGCACGGGCTGCATCTTCCTCGGCGCCGCGATCAAGGCTTCGGCCTCCGGCGACGCCACCGCCCGCGTCCTGAGAGGCAGGGTGCGGCACCGCATGGCCACGGCCACCGTCGCGGCCGCCGGCAGTGTCCAGGCCGACGCCGCCGCCATCGGCGAGGGTCTCACGCTCGTCTCGGCCGCCGACGCCACGAAGGGCGTGCTGCTGCCGGCTGCGTCGCCGGGCATGCAGGTGTTCATCAAGAACGGCGCGGCCGCCATCCTGAAAATCTGGCCCGCGACCGGCGACGGCATCAACGCGATCGCCGTGAACTCGGCGTTCAGCGTCGCCTCGCTCACGGCCTGCATCCTCGTCGCCTACGACGCGACCACATGGTATTCCTTCCCCTTAGTTGCCAGTTGATCCAATAGCGGGGTGGAGCAGTTCGCCGGTCTCATAAACCGGAGGTCGCTGGTGCAATTCCAGCCCCCGCAACCATACAGGGGATTGACGTGGCCGACCGTCTCCGGCTCGCAGCCGCGCGGCTTGCCGCCCGGCTCATTGAAGCTGCCTCCCGCACGGTCGAGTACCGTCGCGGGGCAAGCAGCGTCACGCTGTCGGCGACGCTCGGCGCTTCGGTTCTGCGGATCACGGACGGCGTCGGCATGCGGATCGAGCGGACCGACCGCGACTACATCGTCAAAGCCGCCGACATGCTCCTCGACGGCGTGGCGGTCGTCCCCCAGCGCGGCGACGTGATTTGGGACGCGACCGACGGCACGACGAAGGTCTACGAGGTCGGCTCGCCGCCCGGCGATCCTCTCTGGCGCTACAGCGACGCCCACGGCTACCTGATGCGGATTCACGCCAAGGAAACGGGGACCGTCTGATGCCCGCAGTAGTCACAGAGCTGAAGCAGGCCATCGTCGCGGCGATCAACGGCGCCACGTGGTCGCAGCCGGTCGTCACGGCGCGCGGCACGCGGCTGCCGATCCGCAAGCTGCGCGAGCTGGACGGCGTGGTCGTGGAGGTCGTCTCGCGGGCGATCACGACGGAGGACGGCGACCGCGAGTCCGACGTGTGGATGTTCGGTTTCGACCTGGGCGTCGGCCGCAAGCTCACGGGCGACGACGCCGACCGCGAGGACCAGGCCGACATGATGGACTCGCTCACCCAGGAGATGATGGACTTTTTCGGCGACAAGTCGGTCAAATGGCTCGCCGACCCCGTCACCCACTGCACCGAAGTCGGCCTCGACCCGGTGTACTCCCCCGCCCACTTCGAGGAGGACGGCGTCTTCCTCGCGGTTTTGCAGCTCACCATGCAGTGCGTCCGATGATCGGCCTCAACTTCGCCGCGGCGAAGAGCGGCTTCTTCGACCGCTCGGCCGTCGTCAAGGCGATGGACAAGACGAACCGGGCCAACCTCAGCAAGTTCGGGGCGTTCACGCGGACGGCGGGCCGCAGTTCGCTCCGCAGCACGAAGAAGATCAGCCGGCCGGGGATGCCCCCCGCCTCGCACGTCGGGACCGTCAAGAAGCTGCTGTTCTTCGCCTACGATCCGAGCCGCAAAAGCGTCGTGATCGGGCCGGTGGGGTCCAAGCCGGACCCGAAGGCGTTGCGGCTGCTGGAGGAAGGCGGGCAGGACGTTCGCAGGGGCAAGACGCTCATTTACAGGCCGCGACCGTTCATGGGGCCGGCGTTCGAGAAGACGAAAAAGCAACTGCCCGAAATCTGGGCCAACTCGATGAGGTGACGACATGTCCGCGAAGCTCGGCGCCAACGCCAACATCTACGTCAACAACGGCACCTACGCAACGCCGGTCTGGGCCGCGCTGGTCATCGTCCGCGACGTGACGCGGGGCGACTCGATGGCGGAGGACGACGCCACCACGCGAGCAAGCGGCGGCGTCAAGCGGAGCGAGCCTTGCCAGCGCGAGCTTGGCCTGACCTTCGAGATTTTGGAGAAGGTCGCGAACACGCAGTATCTCGGACTGCGCACGGCCTACCTGAACCGCAACCCCGTCGACCTGCTGGTCTGCTCCGGCGACCGAACCGTCGCGGGGGAGAGAACGGTGCGGGCCGACTTCAAGATCTTCAAGTTCGAGGCTTCCGAGCCGCTCGCCGGCCTCACGAAGATCGCGCTCGAGCTGAAGCCGTGCGACTCCGACAACCCGGTCCTCGACGCGATCACAGTTTGATCGGCTGCAACGGCACACGCACCTCTGAGGCACGCATCGCATGGCGACGTTCAAGGACATGATCGGGCAGGAGTGGGCGGTCACGCTCACCGTGGGCGAGATCCGGCGCGTCAAGAGGTCGCCGCTCACCCTCGACCTGTTCAGGCTGTTCGACGACAACTTCCGGCCCTTCGGCGAGCTGACCGCCGACCCGTCGCGACTGTGCGACCTGCTGTTCGTGCTGGTGGAGCCGCAGGCCGTGGAGCACGGCGTCACCGACGAGCAGTTCGGCGCCCGCATGGGGGGCGACGCTCTCTTCGCCGGGGCAAACGCCCTGTTGGAGGCCCTCGTCGATTTTTTCCCGAATCCGACGACGCGGGAGGCGCTGCGGCGCTCGGTGGCGTCGGAGCGGGAGACGACGACGCGGGTGATCGCGAAGCTGGTGGAACGGGCGGAAGCGACGGACAAGGACGCGGAGGCAGCGGAGATCGCCGACCGAATCCTCGACCGGTTTCAGGCCGGGAGATCGAGCGAGACTGCTGGGAGTGCGCCGGCGTCGTAGGCATCGACCCGCTGCCGTACACGTTCCGCGAGCTGCGGATGATGGCCGAGGGCCGCGACAAGCAGGAGTGGCGGCGGGCTTCGGAGATCGTCGCCGCGATCTTCAACGCGGCGAGGTCGGCGGACTCCCCTGTAATCGACGCTCGCCAGGCCGATCCGTGGCGAGCCGCGAAGTACGCGGAAGAGACGACGATGAAACTGACGGCGCGTGAGTTCGTTGACCTGCTCGCGAAAGACATGGGAGCAAGGAGAGCCGATCATGGGACAGTCATCGGGGGCGATCAAAGCGGGGCAGGCGTACGTCGAGCTGTTCACCAAGGACAACCTGAAGGCGGGGCTTGACAGCGCGCAGCGGAAGCTCGCCGCGCTCAGCGCGACCATCATCGCGATGGGCGTGCGGCTCGCCGGCGTCGGCGTCGCGATGGCCGCGCCGTTCGGCCTCGCCGCAAGGGAGTTCGCCAACACCGGCAGCGAGCTGCTGCTGCTCAGCCGCCGCACGGGGATGAGCGTCGAAGCCCTGTCGGAGCTGGAGCACGCCAGCGTCACGTCTGGCGGGCAGGTGGGGCAGCTGGGAAGGTCGGTTGGGGCAATGCAGGGCTTCTTCAGCGACGCGGCGTCGGGAGGCGAGGAATCCAACCGGATGCTTCGCCGCATGGGGCTGACGTTCCGCGAGCTGAACGGCATGGCGCCGGAAGACCAGATAGCGCGGCTCGCCGACGGCCTCAACCGCATCCCGAACCCCGCGCAGCGAGCGCAGGCGTCGATGCAGTTGTTCGGCGAAGTGCTGCCCCTGCTCAACGAGGGGTCGGCGGGGATGACACGGCTGCGGGGCGAGGCCCAGCGGCTCGGAGCCACGATCAGCGGCGAGGACGCCACGGCGGCGCGGGAGTTCTCCGCGTCGCTCACGTCGCTGTGGAGCGGGCTGCGGCGCATCGTCGTCGCGGTGGGCGCGGGGGTGGCGCCGGCGCTGCGGGACATGGCGACGTGGGCGGGCACGGTCGCGGCACAGGTGTCGTCGTGGGTCAACGAGAATCGCGGGCTGGTGCGCGGGATCGCGTACGCCACCATCGGCATCGCTGCCGCCGGCGTCGTCGTTGTGGCGCTCGGCATCGGCGTCGGCGTGCTGTCGGCGGCGTTCGGGGTGGCGGCCATTGCTGTCGGCGTACTTGGCACGGTCATCACGATCAAATTCAGCGCGGCGACTGGCGCCGTGCTGCTGCTGAAGGGGGCAATCGTCGGCATGCTTGGGCTGCTGTCGTCGCCACTGCTCCTGCTGGGCGGGGCTGCGGCCGCGTGGCTCACGTTCAGCACGAGAGGCCAAGAGTCGATGGGACGAGTGCGAACGCTGTGGGCATCGACGGCGTCGTTCATCACCGAGACATGGGGAGGCGTCGTCTCCGCGATCAGCAGCGGTGATTTTGGAAACGCGCTGAGGCTTGTTGTGCTGTCGGCCCGCATCCTGTTTGCGGAGTGGCGCAACGAGGGGGCCGGGACATGGGACGGCATGACCGACGATCTTGCCGACGTGTTTGGCCAAACCTTCGTCGGCCTGGGGGACATGTGGAGCCGCATCACGCACTTCATCTCCGGCGTGTGGATCGACCTGATGGCCGGCCTGGGCCGTGGGTGGGGGAATTTCACCGGGTTTTTCGAGACGACCTGGGCGCGTGTCGCGGGAACGTTCACCGGCGACACGTCGGAGCGGATCGCTCGCATCACCGCCGAGCAAGAGGCGAGCATCGCCGCAATCAGTGCGGCACAGACGGCTGCAAACGCGGCGAACCTGGCGTCGCGGCAACGGGAACGGGGCGCGAACGAAGCCCAGGTTGCAGGGCAGCGAGCCGTGATCGCTGGGGACCGAGCACGGCGAGACCGCGACCGTGAAGCCCCGATCGAGGCCCTTCGTCGCGACCGCGTCGGCGTGCAAGACGACATCGCGCAGTCCGCGCAGATGGCTGCGATGAATCGCGCTCGCGACCGGATCAACGCCCGCTTGCAAGCTGCCGCCGAGAACGCCCCGCCGCCGATCACTGGCGGCGGCCGTGGCGACTCGACGCGAGGCACCTTCGACGCGCGCCAGGCCACAGGCTTCGCCGGCGGTGTGTCCCCGGAAATGCAGCAGGTCCGGCTCGCGGAACAGCAGCTCGCCGAGCAGCGCCGCCTTCGCCGCGCGTTCGAGCAGTTCGACCCCGCCGTCTTTGGAGCGTAGACCGTGGCAACCATCGCCGAAATGACGAACTCGCGCCCCGGCAAGGTCTCCATCGAGGAGACCAGCGGGACGCGCATCTTCAAGGTCCGTGGCACGATGGACGACGCGGCCGTGCGCACGCTCGTCGAAGCTACGATCCCCGCGACTCACAACGGCGCACCGCTCCAGTCGTACGACATCGACCCCGTCGGCTGGAACACGTGGGAAGTGAAGGCCAACTACGGCAAGATCGAGCCGCGCTCGCTCGGCGAGATCACCCTGCAAGGCGACGCCTCGCAAGGGACGATCCATCTCACGCAGGCGCTGGCGACAACCGGGCAGTACGGGCTTGCCGCGGACGGGGGCGATTTCCCCGACTACAAGGACGCCATCGGCGTCAACGGCACGAAGGTCGAAGGCGTGGACGTGCCTTCGCCCTCGCTCAATTTCACCGTCGGCGTGAAGGTGGACGCGACGCTGCTTGCGAGCAATTTCATCGTGACGTGCTACAAGATGCGCGGCAAGGTCAACGACGCCACGTTCACGGTCACGTGGAAGGGACAGATCCTCGTTTTCGCGAAGGGCGAGCTGCGCTATCTCGGCATCCGCTTCCAGGACGACGGCCCCGACCGCATCGACTTCTCGCACATGTTCGAGGCGTCGGAGAACCGCACCGACATCACCATCGGCGAGATGGAGGACATACCGAAAGAGGGCTGGGAGTACCTGTGGGTCATGTACACCGACTCCGTCGACGCCGACACGTTCGGCGAGACGGCCCGACACGTCTTCGTGCAGCGCGTGACTGAGTACGCCAACTTTTCCGTCCTGGGGATCTGAGCCATGCCGGACCCCCTCAAGAAAGTCGTGCCGGGCGAGCGGATGCGTTTGGGCGCGACCGCGTACAACGCGATGATCGACGCCGCGAACGCGACGCTGGCGGACAGGCGCGACCTAACGGGCGCCCCGCTCGACCGCCCCGCCGAGCGGCTCACACTGAAGGTCCGCAACGACACTGAGGACACCATCGAGATCGGCGGCGTCGTGCAGCTCGGCGACCCGCTCATCGACGCGGCCGGCAACCTCTCGGAATTCCGGCGCTGGCTCAACTTCGCGGGCGTCTCGCCGACCGGCGCGGGGCAGCCGTTCGCGATCCTCCTGGAGCCGCTGAAGGCCGACCGCATCGGCAACGCGGCGGCCACGGGGATCGTCGCGGCGCAGGTGGACATCACCAGCGCGTCGCACGGCTACTGCTCGCCTGCGGTCGGCGTGACGGCCAACCTCGTCAGCGGCGCCACCGGCGTCGCTGAGATCGTCCACAAGCCGAGCGGCACCGGCGTGAAGTGGTGCTACGTCCGGCTGGGCGGCGACGAGCCGGCTGGCGCCGGCCTGGGCGTCTCCAATGTCTGCGTAGCCAAGGCTTCGTCGGTGGACGTGGTCGCGTCGCCCGTCACGATCAACAGCACCAGCTACACGCTCGTCCTGACGCAGACGCTCGTCCTGGCGAAGGCCACGAAGGTCGACACGTCGCTGCACCTGTACTGGGACGGGGCTGGGGCGGCGGCGAGCGGCAACAAGTTCGAGGCGATCCTGAAAGTGGACGGCGTCGCCGAAACGCAGGCGGCGGTGTGGCGGGCCAGCAGCGCCGACGACATGGGCCACGTTTCGCAGCGGTGGTACAAGTCGCTGACGGCCGATTCGCACACGCTGGAGGTCTACGCCAAGCGGACGGCAGGGGCTGGCGTGGAGAGTGTCCAGATCGGCGTGAACACGGACCTCGTCAGCGTTGCCGAAACCGTCATCACCAAGGAGACGACCAGCGCGAGCGGCACGGTGGTCTGCACGGATGATCCGGCTGGATGCTGCCCGATCAGCAGCGGCACGGGCGGCGGCACCAGCTACCAGGCGAGCGGCTGCTCGGTGAGCGGGGCGACGGGATTGACGATCCCCGGCGTGACGGTGGCGCCTGACGAGATGCTGATTGTGGACTTCGGATCGTCCTTGATGCCGGGGGGCGACCCGACAGCGACGTTCAACGGCCATGCGATGGTCATGCACACCAACGGCTCGGAAGCGACGACGGCGCACCCGGTGGATATTTTCGCCTTCTACTACCTCTGCGGGATCGCCGAGACAGGCGACGTCGTCATTACCTGGCCTACGGGCACGGTCCATTGCGCGGCCCGCGCGGTGCGGATCCCAAAATGCACGAACGCCCCCTACGGCACGTCGGGCGGCAACGGGGCCGGCACGACGCCGATCACGGGGACGCTCGGCGGCTCCAACCTGCTGGCGGGCTACGTTCACGCGGCGTTCATCATGTCGGCCCCGAGCTCCGTGAGTCCCTGGGCCTCGCCGTTCAACGGCGAGGCGGCGGACCTGGATTTCTGCACCGACTACCGGCTGGCCACGGGCGGCACAGTCGCGCAGAACGAGAGCCAGACGTTCACAGCGGAACTGGAGATCGTCATCCCGCAGGCGTGGGCAGGATACGAGATCTACCTGCTCGGCGGCGCGGGAGGCGGCGGCGGGGGCGGGGGCGGCGGCAGCTACCAGAGCTGCGGCGATCCTCCCGGCAACGTGGCGAAGCGGTTCACGCTGAGCGGTTTGTCGGGGGCGGCCCTGCCCGCGTTCGGCGTCAGCTTGCCGTGCTCCGCGATCAGCGGAACCTACACGTTCGACGACGCGACGCTTTACCCCGGCGCCCCGTGCTCGTGGATCGCCCCCACTGGCGTCATGCACAGCGGCATGGAACTGGTGTTCAAAATGTTCTATTCGTCGTCCGGCGCGATCGTCATCACGCTTTCGGTCGGCAGCCCGCCAACGTGCTACCCGGTCGCGACCTGGACCGGATCCGGGACGTTGAGCACGACCGCCGCGACACAGTTCAATTTTCTGGGAACGTCCACTCCCGACTGCGTCGGATCGTGCCCCGCGATTCCTTCCACGATGGAGGTCGCCCCGCTATGAGCCTTGTCCCATGCAGGCCCTGCGGCGCCGGCGTCCAGGTCAAGGCGACGCCTTCGATGCGCGCCGACACGCTCGCCAAACTGATCGCAACCGGCACGCCGGAAGAGATGCCTCGCGGCTGGAACCGCTGGCCGGTCGCGGCCGAGGCGATGCGGATCGCGATGGATGGCGCGGTCAAGGAGTGGCCGAAGCTGCCGACCAAGCAGGGACGCGGTATCGTCATCGTCGGCGGCGGGGCCGTCTACTTCACGAATGCCTGGGTGTGCATCGGCATGCTGCGGCGTCTCGGCTGCACGCTGCCAGTCGAACTGTGGCACCTGGGCGACGGCGAGATGGACAACAAGATGCGTGCCCTCATGGGCCGCTTCGTCAATGTCGCGATCCGGGACGCGGCAGCCATCGAGCCGAAGCCGCGCATGCTTTCCGGCTGGTCCGCGAAGCCGCTGGCGATGATGCACTCGGCTTTCGCCGAAGTGCTGCTGCTCGACGCCGACAATGTGCCGGTCCAAGACCCGACGTTCCTGTTCGGCTGCCCGGCCTACCTGAAGCACGGGGCGGTCGCGTGGCCTGATACGCCGCCCGGCGGGTGGATCGCCAAGGCGGAGGGCTTCCGCGCGGCGGGGCTGCCCGTGCCGGCGACGACGATCACAACGAAGCAGGGCGCGCCGACCGACTACGTCGCGTGGGAGACGGGGCAGTTCGTCGTCAACCTGCAGCGTGTCGAGCAGCGGTTCGCGCTGTCGCTGACGCACTGGATCTGCGAGCGGCGGGACTACTGGTTCCCGGCCGACGAGCCAATTGAGACGTGGCCGATCTACGGGGACAAGGACGCCTTCTACCTGGCATGGGAGCGTCAGGGGGCGACGGTCGCGGTGATGCCGGCGGCGAAGCTGCTTGAGGTGCTGGCGATCCAGCAACACGGCCCGGACGGCGCGCCGCTGTTTCACCACAAATGCTCCAAATGGAATCTCGGCGTCGTCAACCAGCACATCCCCGGCTTCACTCGCTGGGCCGAGTGCGTGTCGATCCTCGCGGACCTGCAATTCGCCTGGAGCGGGCTGCCGTGGGACTGGCGGGACATGACCGCTGGCGAGCTGGCCGCGTCGGGGAAGCTGCTCGGCAAGCACGTCGCCAGCGACGGCCAGCGGTTCCAATTCCACGACGGCGGGCGGGTCAGCGGCCACAGCAAGGCGACGCGGTGGAGCGTGCAGCATGTCCGCGGCGTCCTGTCGCTGATCCTCTCGGACGCGATGAAGGGGCTGCACGTCCTGCACGCCGACAGCGGCGAGACGTGGAGCGGCCACGGCTATTCCGTCTCCCGCGATTTGGCATTGGGCACGTTCCAGCATCGCGGCACGGCGTTCGACGTGATCGCCCTGCAATCGGTTTACCACGGCAACGAGTACCGCTTGCCGGCCCGCTTCGAGGCGTCCGACGTGATCGTTGACGTCGGCGCCCATATCGGAGCGTTCACCCTGGCCTGCGCGCAACGCGGCGCCGGGCGAATCATCGCCATCGAGCCGCACCCACAGAACTACCGCTACCTCGTCGCCAACACGCTCGACCACGCCGACGCGGGGCGGGTCGAGATCCACGAAACAGCGGCGGGGCCGTGGGGACCGTGCGAGGCGTGGACGACGCTCGTTCAGCCGCCGGGGGCCTACCACACGGGGGGCTGGTGCGCTGTGCTGGGGCAAGGCTTCCGCGTGCGGCAGACGGCGTTCGCGGACCTGCTCCCGGCGGGCCCGATCCGGCTGCTCAAATTCGACTGCGAAGCGAGCGAGTGGGCGATCCTCGACACGATGCCCGACGCGGCGGCGAAGCGGGTCGCGGAGATGGTCGGCGAATACCACCTGGCCCAGCTCGGCGGAACCTACTCCGTGGACTGGCTGCGCTGGCGTCTGGAGCGGTGGGGCTTCACGGTCGAGATCGAGGAAGGCTCGCCGGAGATCGGCCACTTCTGGGCGCGTCGCGAACTTTGAAACCGAACGGCGTGCGGGCCAAATGCCGCAACTTTGGAGGGCTTGACCAATGGCGATGAGAAACGGAACGGCAGCGAGGAACGCGGCCTGCGACGCGATGGCGGCGCTGCTCAACGGCGGGACAATCCAGGTCCGCACGGGCGCGCAGCCGACCAACGTGGCCGACGCCGCGCAAGGGACGCTGCTCGGCACACTGTCGTTCTCAGCGACCGCGTTCGGCGCGGCAGTGGCCGGCGTCGCGACGGCGAACAGCATCACGTCGGACACCAGCGCCGACGCCAGCGGCACGGTCGGACACGCGCGGCTCCTGTCGTCGGGCGGGACGGCGATCATGGACTGCGTGTGCGCGCAGGCTGGCGGCGACATCAGCTTCGACAACGGGACCATCGTGGCCGGCGGCGTCATCGCGATCAACAGCCTGACGATCACCGTGCCGATTTCGTAGCGGATTGCAGGAGACGACCATGAAGCACGTTCACAGCGGCGACATCGAACGATGGCTTGGCGCGGAGTGCGCCGAGCATCTCTCGCGGTCCATGCGGGGCTGGTACGGCCCTCCGATCGCGCTCGCCAACACGATGGGCGCGGTCTACGTCACCGGCGACGGCGACTTCGTCGGCAAGCTCAGCGCGGGCCGTGCGTCGTCGCTGCTCGACCTGGCGGCCGACAAGGCGCGGCTCTTCCTGCGTCGCCTCGACGGGGCGATCCGCCGCGTGCGCCGCAACGGCAAGCTCCACGCGGGCTTCTCCAGCCTCAGCGACCTTATCAGCGAGGCGACGGCCGGCGGGAAATCGCAGTCGTTGTTCTGGCAGAAGAGCAACGGCACCGGCACCACCGTCGGCAATGCGATTTGCATGCGGAACGTCGGCACGATGCCTGCCGCGCGCGGCACCGGCGGCACTTCCGGCACCGGCGTTGCGCTGGTGGATTCGTCGGGCGGCGCTCCTGTCTTCACCAACCCCAGCGGCGGCGACACGACCCACATCACGACCATCGTCGCTCAGTCGGGGTCGATCCAGAACGCCATGCTGTTCGACTGCCTTTGGGACATGACGTACAACCATGCGTCGTCAACCTCGACGGCCATCGACTCGGCCAACCGGCCGACGCGCTACCAGACCGGGGCGACGGCCCCCGGCAACTTCATCAGCGGCGAAGTAACGACCAACCTCAGCGCGACCGCCCACAACATCACCGTCACCTATGTCGACGACCAGGGCAACACCGCCGAGGCCGGCCCAGCCTACGCCGCGCCTGCCAGCGCGGGCATCCAGCGAACGCCGACCGTCGCAGGCCAATGGTTCGTCCCGCTGAACTCGCCCGACATGGGTGTCCGCTACCTCACCAACATCGCGCAGTCCACCACCGCCAGCGTCACCGGCGTTACGACGTGGTTCGTCGGCCACCCGCTCGCATGGGTTCCCCAGCCCAGCGCCAACCAGCCGTGGATCTATGACGGCATCAACTCCGCGTTCAATTTGGAGCGCGTCTACGACGATGCGCACCTTGCTTGGCTCTGCCCCGGCATCGCGACCACCGGAGCTTGGTCGTTCAGCGCGATGCTCAAAATGGTTTCGGGGTGATCCATGCCCTCTCCCGGTCTAGGCCATGCGCCTGGCTCATCGTTCTTCTTCACGTCGTGGCAGTGGCAACCGACGCTGACGGCTCACGACCCCGCGCCGCCGATCGCGCTGGAAGATCCGCCCATCTACACCGCGACGGGAGGGTTGACGACTGGAGCGGCGACGCTCGCGGGATCGGCCACCTTCAGCGGCGTCTCGACGTACACCGGCACCGGGACGTTGACGGCGGGGGCTGCTTCCGTCTCCGGCTCGGCGACGTTCACGAAGCCGGTCTACAGCGGCAGCGGATCGCTCACCGTCGGAGCGGCAACCGTCGCTGGCGTGGCCACATTCGTCACGCCGGTCTTTGCCGGAATTGGCTCGCTCAACGTCGCCCCGGCAAGTTTGGCCGGCGTCGCGACTTTCACGAAGCCGACATACAGCGGGGCCGGGGCGCTTGCAGTCGGGGCTTCCACGCTCGCTGGCCTGGCTGTCTTCAGCAAGCCGGTCTTCGCCGGCGTCGGAGTTCTCTCGACCGGCGCCGCGACGTTGTCGGGCGCCGCGACCTTCATCCAGCCGATCTTCGCTGGAATTGGCTCGCTCACCGTCGCGGCCCCAAGTTTGACCGGATCGGCAACTTTCAGCCCGCCCGTTTTTCAGGGCGCCGGATCGCTCACGGTCGGCTCTGCATCGCTCACTGGCTCGGCGTCCTTCCAAATCGGAACCGTCACCGGCGTCGGCGCGCTGCAGGTCGGGGCCGCGACGCTGTCGGGCTTCTCGGCGGTCCTTGTGTTCGGGCCGATCTGGTTCCGTGCGAAGCAGGTCTACGCCTCGGCGTGGGTGGCGGAATCGTTCAACGGCGGCGTCGCCCAACAGCGATGGGAGATGGCGGTAACGGGGACGTATCGGGGCGGCGCGGTCGCCCAGCAATCGTACAGCGGCGGGGCTTCGGCTCAGGAGGTGCAGGTTGAGCAATAGCATCATCAAAACGATCTACCTGGGCGACGACCCCTTCGACGTGGCTCGCGTGAATGTTCGCCGGGGCCTCGACTCGGTCGAAGCACAGCAAGCGGACCTGGCGACGATCACGCGCGAAGTCTACTTCGACGACGACACCCCCGCGAGCGGCCCTTCGTCGCTGGTGATCGCCGACGTGGTCTTCGACACCCTTCAGCTCGGCACCGTCTGGACGCTCGACAAGAAGGGGTTCAACTTCTTCACGCGCGTCAGCCACACGATCCTGAACGCGGCGGGCGAGTGGCGCATCCGCTACATCTTCGCGACGACCAGCGGCGACCAGACGAACGTCTGGTTCTACTACCGCGTCCTCGACCAGCGACCGGTTGCGTGATAGAATGTTGATATGTCAATATGTGACGGGTAAACCATTCAGGAGGTGTCGTGTGCAAGCAGTATCGCAATATGTCCGCGTGCTGGTCGTCGTGCTGGTGGCGGTCCTGGGAGCATCGCAGGCGAGGGCGCAGCAGCCCGAACCGCCGTCGCCGCTGAAGCTCCCCGCGACCGTCGCGGCGACGCTCAACGTGGCGGTTCTGGTCAAGGCCGAATCGACCGGCAAGATTCACCGCTGGAAGGCCGACGCGGGCCTTGTCGTCGTCCCGCCGTCGCTGCCGACGCCTGGCGGCAAGCCCGGCACCAACGAGACGTGGATCGTCCCCATCGCCAAGGGCCGGTTCAAGCTCACCGTCACCACCGCGACCGACACCGATTTCGTTGACGCCGAGACGGTCGTGGTCGTGGATGGCGCGTTGCCCGCGCCCGGCCCCACTCCTGTTCCGCCTGGGCCGGTCCCGCCGCCGCTTCCTCCGACGCCACCGGCACCGCCGTCCGATCCGCTGCTCGCCAAGCTGCTCGCGTCGTTCTTCGACGACGCGCTGCCCAGCAACCTCAAGAAGATCCAACTGAAGAGCTTGGTGGCGCTCTACGAAGCGGGCGCCCAGCTCGCGCAAGACCCGGAGATCCTGACGGGGGGCGAGCTGGCCCGCCGCATCAAGACCATCGGCGACAAGATGGTCCCGCCCGGCTCGCTGGTGGCGCTGCGGAAGCTGCTCAGCGCGGAGCTTGCCGCAGCCCTCGGCGACGACCCGTTGACGAAGCTGACGCCGGATCAGCGTGAGCGGGCGGTGCAAATGTTCATTCGCGTTGCCCGGCTGCTCTCGGCTTTGGCTTAACTTTCGGCTGCCACGACGTGCAAGCCAAAATCAAGAACTTTCCCATGCGGCTCTACACGCCCCGTTTAGAGATCAAGATCAACACCGACCAGCAACTGCGATGGTTCGCCGAAGTCGTCTCTTTCAGCACGGGGCCGAGTGGCGAGCCGGTTTCGATGATGGCCCGGCACACCCGGAACTGCGAGACCTGGGCCGAGGCCCTCGAAGCGGCCTCGGCAATGATCGCCGAAGAACGTGGAACCAAGAAGGAGCAATCCGTTGAGCAACGATAGCCTGCCCCCTGTCCCGCCTCCCGTGCCTCCGAAGCCGCCCGGCCTGCTCGGCTCGCTGCGCGACGGCCTCGCCTCGGCTCTGCCGAAGAACTGGCCGCAGATCGTGGCGTGGGCGTTGATGACCGTCCTCGGCGGCGTCGGCGCCCATTTTGGTTTGCAGCCTGCACCGCCCGAACCCGCTCCGCTTCCCGTTTGGCTTCAGCCTCCCGACGGATGGGTTCCCGACGAAGACGCAGTCGCGGCCGTGCAGGCCCAGCAGCCGTTCCGCGTCTTCGCCGACACGCCCGCCGGTCGTAGCGACGGCCCCTTGCCCGATCAGGTCTATCTCTGGGACGGCTACCGCAAGCTCTTCGGCGGCAAGCCCCCCAGCGGCAACCAAGGCCCCGTGGGGTCGTGCGTGGGCTTCGGCACCATTCGCGCGATCGAGCGAACACTGGTCACCCAAGTCGTGTTCAAGGGGGGCGACAAAGACGAGTACAAACCGCTCGTCGAAGAGGCAGCCTACGCCGGCAGCCGCGTCGAGATCGGCAAGGGCCGCATCAAGGGCGACGGCTCGGTCGGTGCGTGGGCCGCGCAGTTCGCCAAGGACTACGGCGTCCTCGACCGCGGCAAGCACGGGGCCTACGACCTGACGGCGTACAGCCCGGAGCGCGCCCGCGACTGGGGCCGCACCGGTGTCCCAGACGACCTGGAGCCGCTCGTCAAAGAGCATCCCGTCAAGGACATCACGCTGGTCAAGACGTGGGAGAGCGCGAAGAAGGCCCTTGCGAGCGGCTACGGGATCGCGGTGTGCAGCAACCAGGGCTTCGCTCAGACCCGCGACGCAAACGGCGTGGCACGCGCTCAAGGCAA
>JAYSSW010000418.1:0-4133 GCA_043720335.1 Planctomycetia bacterium | reverse complement strand
CCACGCGACGACACGATCCCACATCGTCGCGCGTTTTCCGCGCTCCGCTGCGCGTCGCGGCTAAACTTCGATGGCCGCACCAGAAGCATTGCTTCGTGGTCGGCGTTCGCAGGACGCGATCATGCTACGCGAAGCGCCGCAAGTTTAGCCGCGACGCGCAGCGGAGCGCGGGCGACGCGCGCCGGTTCCATTGCGCGTCGTCACATGGCACCCGGTCGCCACGCGACGACACGATCCCACATCGTCGCGCGTTTTCCGCGCTCCGCTGCGCGTCGCGGCTAAACTTCGGTCAGCTCGTCGTCGCGCCTTCCGACGCGGACGTGACGGTACGGGCGTACTTCGCCAGCACGCCGCGCTTCTCGCGGATGGCGGGCTTCGTCCACGTCGCGCGGCGTTTCGTCCATTCCTCCTCGCTGATCGCGGCCGACACTTCCTTCTTGTCGGCGTCGATGGTGACCAGGTCGCCGTCCTTGAGCAGCGCGATCGGGCCGCCGACCCATGCTTCGGGCGAGACGTGGCCGACCACCAGGCCGCGCGAGCCGCCGGAGAAGCGGCCGTCGGTGATGAGGCCGATGTGCTCGCCGAGGCCCTGGCCGGAGATCGCCGCCGTCACCGACAGCATCTCGCGCATGCCCGGCCCGCCGACGGGGCCTTCGCCACGCAGCACGACGACGTCGCCTTTCTTGATCGCCTGCTCCTTCAAGGCCGCGAAGCACGCTTCCTCGCCTTCGAAAACCTTGGCCGGCCCGGTGATCTTGCGCGACTTCACGCCGGCGACCTTGGCGACGGCGCCTTCCGGCGCGAGGTTGCCGTGCAGGATGATGATGTGCCCGGTGGCGTGGACCGGCTTGTCGACCGGCATGATGACGTCCTGCTTGCGGGCGTAGATGCTCGGCACGTCCTTGAGGTTCTCGGCGATGGTTTTGCCGGTGACGGTGACGCAGTCGCCGTGGAGGAAGCCGGCGTCGAGGAGGCCTTTCATCACGGCCGGGGTGCCGCCGACTTTGTGCAGGTCGAACATGACGTACTTGCCGGCCGGCTTGAGGTCGGCGAGGTCGGGAACCTTGTCGCCGAGCCGGTCGAAGTCGGCGAGCGTCCAGGGCACCTCGGCTTCACGGGCGATGGCCATCAGATGCAGCACGGCGTTCGTCGAACCGCCGAGAGCGAGCACCAGGGTGTAGGCGTTCTCCAGCGACTTGCGGGTGATGATGTCGCGCGGCTTGATGCCGAGCTTGATGAGCTGGACGAGGTGCTGGCCGGCGAGGAAGGTTTCGCGCTCCTTGGCGGCCGACACGGCGGGGTAGCTGGCGTCGTAGGGGAGCGACATGCCCATGGCTTCGATGGCGCTGGACATGGTGTTGGCGGTGTACATGCCGCCGCACGAGCCGGCGCCGGGGCAGGCTTCGCACTCGACCTTGTGGACGTCTTCCTCGCTGAGCTTGCCGGCTTGGTATTGGCCGACGGCCTCGAAGATGGAGACGATGTCGAGGGCTTCGCCATGTTCGCCGACGCCGGGGAGGATGGAGCCGCCGTAGACGAAGATGCTGGGGACGTTGAGGCGGGCCATGGCCATGAGGCAGCCCGGCATGTTCTTGTCGCAGCCGCCGATGGCGAGGACGCCGTCGTGGTTCATGCCGCCGGCAACGACTTCGATGCTGTCGGCGATGACCTCGCGGGAGACGAGGGAGTAGCGCATGCCCTGGTGGCCCATCATGATGCCGTCGGAGGCGGTGGGGGCGCCGAAGACCTGCCCGACGCCGCCGCCGGCACGGATGCCTTCGAGGGCTTTGGTTGCGAGGCGGTTGAGGTGGGCGTTGCAGGGGGTGATGTCGCTGTGGAGGTTGGCGACGCCGATCATGGGTCGGGTGAAGTCGTCGTCATGGAAGCCGACGGCGCGAAGCATGGCGCGGTTGGGGGCGCGGCCCATGCCGCCAGTGGTGGTGAGACTTTTGCGTTGGTCCGTGGACATGGGAGAGAGGCTCCAAGGGCTGGCGTGTTGCGTGCGCGGTCCAAGGAGTCAGGGTATGCCGAGGCCGAAGCGAAGGCCACACGGCGACGACGCGGAGCGTCGTGTCGTGGATAAAGTCAGGCGAACGGCCTGCGCAAGCGGGCTGGTGCCGATTTGCAACGACTGACATATCCACCAGCCCGCTTACGCAGGCCGTTCGCCTAACGTAAGCATGAATCGGGTCGCATGCATTTCTCTTGCTTCCGACGTGGGATGACCCCTCACCATCGGTCCCTCTCCCCGTAAGGGGGCGAGGGATGCTCATCTCTCCCGCCATTTCGGGAAGTTGTTTTTTCATGTTTCCTAAGCGCCGAACAAAGCGTTGCACTTGACCGGGCCGGCATGATGGTTTTTCGAGCCATCACGTTCCTTGCAGCCGCCCCGCCTGCCGCGCGGCGGGATCGGCGGCGACCGGAATCAATCGCGTTTCCCGAGCAGCCTCGCTGTCAGGGCCGCGAGGCGCGGGTCGGCGGGGTTGACGCGGCGGGCGTTCTCCAGACACGTCCCGGCCTCCTTCGTGCGGCCCAGTTCCGCGAGGACTTCCGCCAGCCCGAAGTGCAGGTCGAAGTCGGCGGGCTGGACGGCGATCCCCTTCTGGAGCGGCAGGGCGGCGGCGGCGGGGTCGCCGAGATGCTTCAGCGCCAGGCCCCAGAACAGCAGGGCCTGCGAATGGTCGGGCTTCCGTTCGGCGACGCGCTGGGCGTGCAGGACCACTTCGCGGAACGCCTCCTTGACCTGCGGGTCGCCGGGCGCCTCGTGCCAGCGCCGCTCCGCCTGGCTGAACAGCGCCAGGGCGAGCATGAAGCGGGCGTGCACATGGTCGGGGTCGAGCGCGACCGCCTTGCGCAGCAGAGGCAGGGCGCGGCCGTAGTCGCGCAGGCGCCCCAGGTTGACGCCAGCGCCGACGTAGTCGTCGATGGTCGGCTCCCGTTCGATCTGGCGGAGGTAGATCTGCGCCGCCTCGCCGAAGCGGCGCTCCTGCTCCAGCATCGCCGCGCGGCGCTGCCTGCCGCGCCGGCCCACCTGGAGGTTCACCACGTCGTCGAGCATCGGATCGGGCCAGGGGGGATCGTCCGCCAGCGCGGCCGCCTCCTTCTCCAGCGCCTGCGCCTCCTTCGTGTCGCCGCGCCGCCGCGCCAGCGCCGCCAGCTGCGACGTCGCCTTCTTGCGGGCGAACGGGCTGTCACGGGCGATCTTCAGGAAGTGCTCGGCTTCCGCCGCGTCGCCGCGCGCGACGGCGACCAGCCCCAGCCCCAGGGCGGAGCGGGACTCGCGCGGAACGAGGCGCTGCTCCTCCTCGAAGATCGCCTGCGCTTCGTCGACCAGGTTCCGCTCCAGCAGGTTTTCCGCCAGTTGCAGGCGCAGAGGGGAGCGCAGGGCCGGGCGATGCTCCGCGGCGGCGACCGCCTGCCGATAAAGCGCGACGGCGAGGTCGGGTTCGCGCTTCTCGGCGATCAGCGCCTGGCCGTAGGGCCACAGCGGCTCGGCCGGGTCGAGCCGGGCGGCCTGCCGGAAGCACGCCTTCGCCTCCTGGTCGAACAGCTGGGCCAGCAGCACCATGCCGTAGCGTCCCCAGGCGGCGGCGTCGCGGCGCTGCAGCAGGGTCGGCCTGGCCGTGTCGAAGGCTTGCTGCACGTCGGCGTCCTTGACGCCCGCCGGCGTCGGCGGCGCGGGGGGCGACCCGAGCCACCACCACCCGCCGGCCAGGATCAGCGCGACGGCGATGGCGATGGCGAGCAGAGGCCAGCGGCGCCGCGGCGCGGGATCAGCGTCGGTCATGGCGCGCGTCCTTCCGCCTGACGCAGCGTGACCAGACGATCAACCGCCCCGCCGGGGTAGACCTCGCGCGACCCGTCGGGCCAGGCGACGTGGATCGCGTCGATCTCGCTCGCCTTGCCCAGCCCGAACAGGGCCAGCGGCGAGCTGCTCGACAGATAGCTCTCGGCGGGGTTGACCAGCCGCAGCCATTCCTTCGCGCCGGCTTTGACGCGGATCTCGGCGCCGAGGGCGTCGCGTTTCGACTGCTTGTCGAGAGCGCGGACCTGAAGCCAGTGTCCGCGGTTGGGGGCGACGTTGCGGTAGAGCTTCGCCCGGCCGCCGACGGGGGCGACGAGGAGGTCGGGGG
>JAYSSW010000417.1:0-8652 GCA_043720335.1 Planctomycetia bacterium | reverse complement strand
GCGACAGCCCGCACAGGTGACATCGCCCATGCTCGTCAGCCTATGAAATCGCTCCGCCGCCAGCTGCGCCTGGGAAAAGCCGGTGAACGGTTACAATTGCACTAACCCTGAGCGCAAGCGAGGGGATCGCATGGCGGCTCGCTGAGCGAGAATAATCGCCAACTAGGTTCGCTGCTATCCCATCGCTTGCGCTCCGGGTTAGTGTGGCCTGGGACTGTCTCATTCTCGACCGCGAAGAGTATAAGGATGAATTCATGTATCCACTGGACGCGACCATGCAAGACGAGGCCGACATGAAGCCGCACGAATCGTACCGGGGACTGCCGACGCTGGCGGGGCTGGCGACGCTCCAGGACGCCGCCAATCCGGGGCTGAGCGTCGAAGCGTGCGTGGCGCGTCTGAAGCGGTATCACTACGCCTTCGTTCGGCTGCACGAGATCCTCACCGCCCGCATCACGGCCGAGCCGATCTACGAGTTGAAGACCGGCTTCTCGCTGCATTCGTACCTGTGCGCCGAGCACGCCAAGGCGCTGCGCACCCGCATCGGCGAGATGCGCGAGCCGCCGCTGGGTCTGGAGCAGGTGCCGCACGAAGGTTTGCAGATCCTGTTCGACGAAATCCGCGCAGCGCCGACAACGGAAGCGTTGCTGCTGGGGCTTTACGAAGTCGCGATTCCCGCTCTCGACGCCGCGCTGGCGCAGCACCAGCGCGACACGAACCCGCTGGTCGATGCGCCGTCGCTGCGTGTGCTGCGTTTCGCGCGGCTGGAGCTGGCGGATATGCTCGCGTTCGGCGCCGCCTGCATCCAGCAACTCGTCGATGAGGAGAAGCGTGCGTCGCTGGTCGAATGGCGGAAGTTGCTCGACGAATGCCTGCACGCCGCAGGCGGACTCGGCGCCACGCAGTCCGTTTCGCCGACGGTTCCCGCGCGGCGGTTCTCGGCGGCGCCGTTCGTCTACGACCGCGTGCCGCAACGCGACGAGCGCTTCCAGGACTTGTGGAACCAGGGGGTCAACGCCGAGTCGTTCATCTACGACCCCGCGATGCCGGCCAAGGCGAAGACGCTGATGATGCTGTTCAAGCGCATCCGCGAGATCGACGTGCCGGAGATGATGGCGAGCATCATCGTCGAGACGAAGGGGAAGCCCTGGGACTACTACGTCGCCATGTCGCGGCAGCTCTGGGACGAGGCCCGCCACGCCATGATGGGGCAGGTCGGCTTCGTGGCCCTCGGCGTCGACTGGACGCAGGCGCGCGTCACGTTCAACTGGTCGCACCGCCTGAACACCGAATGCACGCCCATCGAGCGGCACGCGGTCCTCTACTTCATCGAGCAGGGGCTGATGACGAAGACCGGCAAGCGCTACGAATGGGAGGTCGGCGTCGCGTCGGGCGTGCCGCTGGTCGCTACGATCCAGGACTACGACTGGGCCGACGAGGTGCTGCACGCCCAGCTGGGCCGCGAGTGGTACATCCCCGCCATCGGCGACTGGAAGGCCGCCCTCGACTACGGCGACAAGTGCTGGTCGAAGGTGCTGAGCAACTGGCAGACCGTGCGCGACGAAGGCTTGACGGCCCACGAGAACTGGTGGCCGAGCGTGTATCTGCAGGCGTGCGCCGCCTGGGGCGAGCAGCCCGATCCCAAGGTGCTGTCCTTCGCCGAGACCTACGCCGGCACCCGCGCCGACCTGAAGCACGTGACGGGCAGTGCGTGACAGGTCGCCGTCACTTCCTCAGCTTCCTGCGGCGCAGGAGCTGCTCGATCCACACGGTTTGCTCGGCCGTCAGCGGCGGCGGGCATTCGCGCCGGTAGTCCAGCCGCGATCCGTAGTTTCCGGCTTCGTAACAGCGGTTGAACAAGGCTTGCAGTTCAACGACGATGTCGGCGTCTCCCGCTAGCAGCGGCACGGCGAAGCGAGGCAGGCGCTTGGACAACGGCACAGGCCAGACATGAAACCGACCGCTTGATTCGCCGCGATGCTGGCACACGACATAGTCCCACAGGGCGCCGTTCAAGCTTCCTTGCGACACGGCCACGGTGTGCTCGCCCGCCCGGAGAAGGTCGATCTCGACGAGATGCGTCGAGCTGTTCAGCAGTTTTTCCTGCTTCTCAAGATACTTCGCCCGCCCTTTGTTCCCCGCGCGTTTGTTGGCCGGGCTGAGGACTTCAATCACCGCGACGAGGGTGCGCGGCTCCTCGTCCACCGCGATCTCGATGAACGTTTCACGCTGGTCGTCCATGAGTTCTTCAACGACAAGAGGCGGGTCGCAAACCAGCAGGTCGCCGGTCTGCCGGGGGGTCTTTTTCCCGCCCCTGTGCGACCTCGTCATCACCACGTCGGGATACATGTCCTTCGGCGGGCTGTCGGCGAAGATGCGCACGCCGATGTCGGCAGCGTACCTCTTGGGCAGCCTCTGCGCCAGGTCATCCGCCAAGTAGGCGATGAGGCGGGCGTGGATGCTCGACCAGTGTACCGGGCTTTCCAGGAACGGGTCCATGCCGGGGAACGGGCTGGGCATGCGGGAATCTCCTTCGGGGGCGACGCGTCCATTATGCCACACGGCGGGCGCGGCGCAAAGGCGGAGCCTGGACGGTGGGCCGGCCAGGCTCAGGTTTCGCCGCGCTAACCTATGCGGGTCACTTCGGGGTGACGGTGATGTTGCGGAAGGCGACGGCGCCGTGATCCCCCTGGAACATGATCGGGCCGGCGGGCATCTCCTTGCCCGTCAGGCCGCCGGGCGTGGCGCCCTTCTTCATCTCGACGTTCTCGTGGATGACCGTGCCGTTCAGTTCGACCTTGACGAAAACCGCGTTGGCGACCTTCTTGCCGTCCTCGAAGCGAGGCGCCTTGAAGTCGATGACGTACTTCTGCCATTCGCCCGGCTTCTTGCAGACGTTGACCTTCGCCGCCGCGGCGCTGTAGATCGCCCCCATGTCCCCCTGGGTCAGCTTCTCCTTGCCGAAGCTGTCGAAGATCTGCACCTCGTATTCGCCCATGACGTAGATGCCGGAGTTGGACCCCTTGGGGACCATGACCTCGGCGACGATGACGCAGTCGCCGAATTTCTGTTCGCTGGAGATGTCGACGCCGCCGCTTTTGACGTTGACCAGCTGGGCGCCGGCCTTGTCGAAGACGAGCTGCCCCTTGTCGTCGACCGTGGCGGCGCCGACGGCCCATTTGCTCCGGTCGTCCTTCCCCTTGATCTTCCAGCCCGTGAGATCCTTGCCGTTGAGGAGGAGCGCGGTCTTGCCTTCCCCCGCGTCGAGAGCGGGGCGGACGGCGAACGTGAAGGCGAACAGGGCCAGCACCGTGAAGGTTGCGGAACGCATGGGGAAGCTCCAGGAAGAGGGGGCAGGAGCGCGATTGGCTCCTCGCTGATGGGCTATTGTGGAGGATCACGCGGGCGGAGCAATCAAAAAAGCGGAAAGTCGGCTCAGGCGAGCAAACGCTGCACGATCGCGATGAAGTCGGGGAAGCGGAACGGCTTGGCGAGCAGCTCGTCGGGGGGGATGATCGGCGTCTCCTCGGCGTGGTCGCCCCCCGCGAAGCCGGTCATGAACAGGACGCGCAGCTCCGGCCGTTTCGCGCGCAGCACGCGCGCGACTTCCCAGCCTGTCATGCCCGGCATCATCAGGTCGGTCACCAGCAGGTCGATGGGGCCGGCGAACTCGTCGCTGGCCCGCACCCCTGCCGTGCCCGAGTCGGCGGCGAGCACCTTGTAGCCCGCGTCGGCGAGGAACTTCTCGGCCAGCACGCGGATGATGTCCTCGTCCTCCACCACCAGGACCGTCCGGGTCCGCTTCGCGTCGCTGCTCATGCTCGCCGTTCTGCTTGATCGAGGGAAAGGTGCCTGCGTGCGCTGTCGATGAGCCATTTTACCCGCGAGGGCGGCTTGCAACAACCGGCACTTCGCCTTCGCGCCGACCAGCGGGTTCGGGTACACTCCGGCGAACTTTCGGACGGTTGAATGAGGGACGTGCATGGACGCGCTTTCGGATCTGCAGGTGGTTCTCGCGCACGACTGGCTTTTCAGCATGCGTGGCGGCGAGAAGGTGCTGGAGGCGTTCTGCCAGCGCTGGCCCGACGCGCCGCTCTACACGCTGCTGCACAAGCCAGGCGCCGTCAGCCCCGTGATCGAGGACCGGCCGCTGCACACGAGCTTCCTGCAGGACTTCCCGCGCGTCGAGCGCTACTACCGCCACCTGCTGCCGCTGATGCCGCGCGCGGTGAACTGGCGGCTTCCCGACTGCGACCTGGTGCTGAGTTCGAGCCACTGCGTCGTCAAGGGGCTGCGCGCGCCGGCGGGCGTGCCGCACGTCTGCTACTGCCACACGCCGATGCGCTACGCCTGGCACATGCACGACGCCTATTTCAAGAGCTGGGGCGGCCCGAAACGCTGGCTGACCGACTGGGTGCTCGGTTCGCTGCGCGGCTGGGACCGCCGCGTCGCCAAAAGCGTGACCCATTTCGTCGCCAACAGCCGGGTCGTGCAGCAGCGCATCCGCGAATGCTACGGCCGCGACAGCGTGGTGATCCATCCGCCCGTTGACACCGACTTCTACACGCCCGGCCCCGAGCCGCGCGACGACTACTACTTGGTCCTCTCCGCGTTCGCGCCGTACAAGCGGCTCGACCTCGCCATCGAAGCGTGCCAACTGCTCGGCAAACGGCTCGTCGTCATCGGCGCCGGCCAGGACGAGAAACGGCTGCGCTCCCTCGCCGGGCCGCGCACGCACTTCCTCGGCTGGCAGCCCGACGACGTGCTGCGCGACCACCTCCGCCGCTGCCAGGCCTTGCTGTTCCCTGGCGAGGAGGATTTTGGCATCGTCCCTGTCGAGGCCCAGGCGTGCGGCACGCCGGTCATCGCGCTGGCGAAGGGGGGCGCGACCGAAACCGTCGTCCCGCTCGGCCAGTCGTCCGCTCCGACCGGCGTCTGGTTCGCGGAGCAGACCGTCGAGTCGTTGGCCGAGGCGATCGAAACCTTCGAGCGCGAGCGAGGCCGCTTCGACGCGCGGAAGATCCGCCAGCACGCCGTCGGCTTCCGCGCCGAACGCTTCGAGCGCGAGATGTTCGGCTTCATCGAGAGCGTCGTTGGAGTTGGCAAGACGCGAATGCGACGGGCGGCGTGAGGTCGATACGCGTGCCCTTGCGGAGGTTGAGGCCGCAGGAGACGCACCGATTCGCCCCCTGACTGCGCCCGGCATGCTGTATAATGAACAGGGTTGTTGGTGCCCTTTCCCCGAGGCGCGCATGGCCACTGAACTCGAACGCCCGAAGAAGAACGCCGACGCGGCCGTGCAACGGGCGCTTGCGGAGCTGTGCCAGCGCATGCACCGCTTCGACACGCTGGCGTCGCTGCTGCTGCTCGGCGTCGTTGTCGCCGCCTACGCGCTGACGATGGGGCTGCTCGACCTCGCGCTGCGCGGGGCTGATGCAACCCTGGCGTCGACGGTTCGCTGGGTCGGCTTCGGCCTGTTTCTCGTGGCGGTTGCGTTCGTGGGCGGTCAGATCTTTCTGAACTGGCGGCGCTCGGTAAACCCGTACTACGCGGCTCGGAAGTTGGAAGAGACGCTGCCCGACGCGAAGAACCAGCTCATCAACTGGCTCGACCTGCACGACGAGGAGATGCCGGCCGCGTTCCGCACGAACTTGAGCAAGCAGGCGGCCGAGCAGCTGGAGGAGAGCGACCCGGACCACCTGTTCGACCGCCGTCGCAACACGGTGCTCGCGGCAATCTTCGCTGTTGCGATGATTGGATTGCTGGTCCTGCTGGTGCGCGGGCCGGGGCAGTTCGGCGCCATGATGCGGCGGGCGTTCCTGCCGTTCCAGAACACCGCCTGGGCCGCGCGCACGCAGATCACGATGGTCCGCCCCGAAGCGGGCAGCATCGCCGTCACGCCGACGCAGAACGTCCATCTCGTCGCCCGCATCGAGGGGCACGTCCCGGTCATCAACCAGCCGAACGCGCCGACGCTGCACTACCGGCATCAGCCCGACACTGCTTGGCTGACTCTGCCCTTGCAGGAGGACGCCGACGGCAACTGGGGGCTGCGGCTCGTGCCCGACCAGATCCGCACCGGGCTGGCCTACCAGATCAAGGCCGGCGACGCGGCCACGCCGGAATACCAGATCGACGTGCGTGCCCAGCCGCTCGTCACGCGCTGGGAGGTGACCTACCACTACCGCCCGTACATCCGGAAGCCGCCGCAGACGGTGCGCTTCCCCAGCGAGTTCGCGCTGCTGCCTCGCATCGAGGCGCCGCAGGGAACCGAGGTCGAACTCACGCTGCGAACGAACCGCAAACTTCGACAAGCCGGCGTCGAAGTCACGACGACCGGCGTCAAGCGTGACCTGGCGACGAAGATTTTGGCCGACGATCCGCAAGTGTTCCAGTCGCGGTTCACGCTGGAGAAGTCGGGCCATTTCCGCGTGCAGTTCACGTCGGCCGAGGGCGAAGAAAACGCCGACCGCGCGACGCATCCCATCGAAGTAGCCGTGGATGGCGCCCCGCAGGTGGCGCTGACGAAGCCGGGCAAGGACGTGTCGCTCCCCGCGAATGGCGTGCTGGAGCTGGAAGGTTTGGCCGAGGACGATTTCGGCGTCAAGCAGCTCGTGCTGCGGCTGAAGCTGCTCGACGGCGCCATGCTGCAAGCGAAGCCGTACCGGCCCGACACGTCGCTGCAGTTCGAGGACGGCACCTATCCCAACGTCGTCGAGTACCGCGACTTCCTCGACCTCAACATGCTGCGCAACGACAAGGATGAGCCGGCGAAGCTGGCGGCGGGCAGCATCGTCGAATATTGGCTGGAGGCGACCGACAACTCGGATTTCCCCACCAAGACCGGCAACGTCGGCCAGAGCCAAAAGTACAAGATCACGCTGCTCGCGCCGATCGACGCCAAGCAGCAGCAGGCGGAACAGAAGAAGGCGGCCGACCGCGCCAAGCAGCACGACAAGAAGCAGGACACCCAGCGCAAACAGCAGAGTCAGCAGCGCAAGGACGACAAGGAGAAGGCCGACAAGGGCCAATCGCCTCCCAACCCGAAGGAGATGGACCAGCTTCAGAAAGAGAAGCAGTACATCGAACAGAAGCTGAACGACGCCGCCAAGGAGCAGCAGAAGCAGCAGGAACGTGGCAGCGCCAAGGGCAACGAGCCGGACAAGAGCGAGGCGAAGTCGGAGGGCGCCGACAAGAACGAGTCGCCCGGCGAATCGAAGGACCAGAAGCCCGACGCGAAAAATCCGCCCGGCAACAACAAGGACCAGGGCAAGGGCGAGCAGGCCGGCAGCAGCAAGGACGGCGGCGCCAAGGAGGAGTCGAAGGGGACGCCGCCCGACAAGAACCCGAAGCAGGACAACGCCAAGGGCGAGGCGAAATCGTCGCCGAAGGACAAAGGCGGCGACACCAAGGGGAGCGATTCCGCGCAGGGCGCTCCCCCCGCCGGCAGCGCCAAGCAGGAGCCGAAGACGGGCGAGGGTTCCAGCGCCGATCCGAAGACGAAGGAGGGGAGCGACGCGACCGGAGCCCCGCAGGCCCAGGCGAAGGCCGACCCGAAGAGCGACGGCAAAACGGAACCGAAGCAGGGCGATCCGCTGACGCCCGCCCAGGCGAAGGGGGAGGAGAAGGAAGCGCCCCTTACGCAGTCGAAGGAAGGAAAAGCCGAGACGGCGCCGCCGGGCCAGTCGAAGGACAGCAAGGCGGGGCCGATGACGACCAAGGCGGAGCCGAAGGAAGGCGAGCCGAACGGCAAGGAGGAGCCAGGCACGGCACGCGGCGACGAGCCGAAGGACGGCATCGCGAAGAAGGAGAAGCAACGCGAATCGACTTGGGAGGAGATCGCCAAGCTGGCCGATCAGTTGAAGGAGAAGAAGGGGTCGGAGGAGCAGGCCGCGAAAGAGTTGGGTGACATCGCGAAAAACGCTGCCGATCCGAACAAGCGCGACGCCGCCCGCGACGCCTTGCAGAAGTCGGGCCGCAACTTTGATCCGAAAGTCCCGATGAACGGCGCCGACCCCAACGCGAAAGGCAACGGCCCCCCCGAATCGAAGGACATCCCCGCGAAAACGGGGACCGGCGTGCCTAAGAGTAGCAAGGAGCCGCCGCCCGAGACGAAAGGCAACAGCCAGATCGGCACCGACGCGAAACTTGGCAAGGGCATGGGCGACGAGCTGAAAGAAACCAAGGCCAACCCCGATCATCGCAAGGAGGCGGGCAACCTCCAGCTCGAAGACTGGAAGCAGAAGATCACCCCCGACCTGCTCAAACGCGCCGGCCTGTCCGACGCCGACTGGCAGCGCTACGTGAAGAACGCCCAGGCCTACGACGACATGGTCCGCCGCCTCAACGGGTCGCGCATCGCCAAGGGCAAGAACCCCGACGCGCGCGGCGAAGGCTCATCGTTCCCCGGAGGCGCGGCCCGCGTCGTCGGCGACCTGCCCTCCGTCAGTGGCGACCCGCTGAACTCCGGCCAGGCTCAGCCCCCCGCCGAGCTGCGCGACGCCGTCCGCCGCTCCGCGTCGCGGCCGCGCACGCCGTGACGCGGACCCTGCTTGTCCCACGTCGGAAGAAGTCGAAGTGATGAAAGCCCAGGGACAGCCGTCCCTGGGTATGAACTACCCAGGGACGGCTGTCCCTGGGCTTTCCGTGAGA
>JAYSSW010000416.1:0-1870 GCA_043720335.1 Planctomycetia bacterium | reverse complement strand
TCGCGACAGCCCGCACAGGTGACATCGCCCATGCTCGTCAGCCTATGAAATCGCTCCGCCGCCAGCTGCGCCTGGGAAAAGCCGGTGAACGGTTACAGCTTTGTTATGCAGCACCCTTGGTGCAAAAACCCATTCGCTGCGGTTCTTGCCCGTCGTAGGCAAGAGACATCCATTTGTCTTTTCTAAGCCACGCTTCACTTCACCATCCTCGCTTTCAAATCATACCGCGAGCCTGCTCCCAGGGCTTCATGGTCGGCGGCGCCTGGCTCGGTCTTGCGGCGGGCGTCGTAGAAGTGGGCCTTGCCGGCGCCGACCACCTCGGCGACGCTGCCTTGCACGACGAGGGCGGTCGATTCGTCGATGCCGATGCCGAGGAGCTGGGGGTATTGCTTCATCAGGCCGGTCATGTCGGGGTGGCGTTTGCGCTGGGTGAAGTGCTGGTCGATGGCGACGCCGGTGAGGAAGCCGAGGCCGCGTTCATAGCCCTCGAAGGCGATTTCGAGGTTGCCCAGCGGGTTGCCCCGGCACAGGTAGTCGCCCTGGATGGAGGCGCCGGCGGACGACCCGCCAATGACGCCGCCTCGCTTCAGCACGTCGTGGAAGAGGGGGGCGGCCTTGGTCCCCTCGTAGGCGTCGACGAAGCGCCACTGCCTGCCGCCGCCGAACCAGACGCCGGTCGCTTCGCGCAGTGTGTCGAGGAACTCCTTGCTCTCGATTTCGTCGCGCTGGGTGGCGCTCAAGGCGGTCACCTTCTTCGCTCCCAGCTTGCGGAAGAGGTCGGCCAGGCCGACCTTCTCGTTGTTGGCGCCGGGGTTGGCGATGGGGAGGATGACGATATTCGCCTCCTTGCCGCCGGCCAGCTCGACGAAGCGCTGGTTCATGCCTTTCGGGGTGCCGCCCCCGCCGACGATGATGAGCGTGCCTTTCTCGATGAAGGGTGCCGGCGGCTGGGCGACCGGGAAGGCGGGCAGGCTGCGGGCGAGGGCGGCGCGGCGCAGCGCGGTCAGGTCTTCCATCCCCTTGCCTTCGAGCACGATCTGCCGCGCCGGCCGATGATCGGTTGCTGCGAGATGGATCGTCACCTTGCCCGGCCCGACCGTCCGCAGCAGCCGCCCGCGAACCGTCAGCGCCGCGTCGTCGGCGATCTCGTAGCGGAGCAGGGCCTTGTTCGCGATCAATCTCTGCTTCTTCACCAGCGGGTCGTCCGCAGTCGCGATGACGCAATCGGGCAGCACGCCGAGCATGTCCACCATGTCGCCGGAAGCACCGAGAACGCCGCCGCGAACCAGCACCGCCTCGCAGGCTTTCAACACCGTTTTGCGGACAGCATCGACGTCGTCCGAAAAGACCAGCCAGACTCCCTTCGCCTGCTCGATTTTTTTCCGGTCCTTGAGATCAAGCTCGTTCGCGTTTCCCAGGAGCGGCAGTTCCACGGGCACCAGGGTGTCGTCGCCCGACTTCTTCAAGCGCTCGCGGATGGTGTCGAGGTGCTTGCTGGCCTTGCCAGTCGTGAGCAGGACGAGCGGCCCCTTCGCCAGCGAAGCGAACTGCTCGACGGCGCCGGGCGGGATCGTCCTGCCGCACACGATCAGCGTGCCGCCGATGCCGTTCGGGTCGATGCGAGTTGTTTGGGCAGTCAACAGGCCGGGCGCGATCAACAGAAACGCGAAGCAGCAGACGAGACGGCGCATGGCGGCAACTCCTGGACGCGGTGGTTGCACGTTGTTGTATCGGGGCGGGCTTGCGTGAATGGAAGATGTCCCAGCGCGGAGTTTAGCCGCGACGCGCAGCGGAGCGCGGGAACCGCGCGGCGATGCAATGGCGGGCGTTGCGTGGAAACCGGATATCACGCGATGTTTCTATTTCGTGT
>JAYSSW010000415.1:0-4149 GCA_043720335.1 Planctomycetia bacterium | reverse complement strand
CGACCTCGCGGCCGTCCTGGCGCACGCCCTCACTGCGCGCATCGGGGAGCCGCGCTACAACCTCTGGTTCGCTGGCAAGACGCGGTTCGCCTGGACCGACAGCCAGCTCACGGTCGGGGTCCCCAACCTCTTCTTGCAGGACTGGCTGCAGAAGACGTTCGGACCCGACGTGCTCGCCTGCGCCTCCGACGTGATCGGCGGCGTCGCCTCGGTCCGCTTCGTCATCGACCCGCAGCTCTTCCAGCAGGCCCGCAAGACCGACGCGCCGGAGCCGGCCAAGACGACCGCCACCGCGCCAGCGCCGACACCCGCGCCCACCTCCGCGAAGCCGAAGACCTACACCGCGTCGCGCTCCGCCGACCGCCGCCCCAGCACGAAGACGCGGCGCCGCCGGCTGGAGGACTTCGTCGTCGGCGCCTGCAACCGCGTCGCCCACGCCGCCGCCGTCAACATCGTCGAAGCCCCCGACGACAGCCCCTACCCGCTCGTCCTGCACGGCCCCGTCGGCACCGGCAAGTCGCACCTCCTCGAAGGCGTCCACACCGGCCTGCTCCACCATCGCCCCGACTGGCGCGTCCTCTTCGTCACCGCCGAGGACTTCACCAACCGCTTCGTCCAGGCGATGCGCCACGGCAAGCTCGGCGCCTTCCGCAAGCAGTTCCGCGACTGCGACGCCCTGCTCCTCGACGACCTCCATTTCCTCGCCAAGAAGCAGGCCACCCAGGAGGAGTTCCTGCACACGCTCGACGTGCTGACGACCGAGGAGCGCCCCGTCGTCGTGACATGCGATTGTCACCCGAAGCTGGCCGACCACTTCATGCCGGAGCTGACCGATCGATTATTGGGCGGAGCGATCTGGGGCGTCACCACCCCCGACCGCGCCACCCGCCTCATGCTGCTGCGCTCGAAGGTCCCCACCGGAGCCGTCGTCCCCGAACCGGTGCTCGCATTCCTGTCGAGCCACCTTCACGGCAATGTCCGCGAACTCGAAGGGGCGGTCCACAGCATCCTGCACCTCAGCAAAGTCACGAAGCGCAAGATCGACCTCGACCTGACCCGCGAAGCCCTCGGCGACCTGCTGCGCCACTCGGTCCGGCTCGTCCGCCTGCCCGACATCGAGCGCGTCGTCTGCGAACTGCTCGGCGTCACGCCGGAACTTCTGCAGTCGAAGAAGCGGAGCTGGATGGTCAGCCACCCGCGCATGCTGGCGATGTACCTGGCCCGCAAGCACACGACCGCGACCCACAGCGAGATCGGCAAGTTCCTCGGCGGCCGCAACCACAGCACCATCGTCGCCGGCGAGAAGAAGGTCCGCCAGTGGCTCGCCGACAACACGTCGCTGCAGTTCGGCAAGCGCGGCGTCCCCGCCCGCGACGTGGTCGAGAAGCTCGAACGGGCGCTGATGAAGTGACACGTTCTCGCATCGCTCCGGCGCTACGGGGGCAGGGCGCATAAACTGCCTCCATCGCCGACCCCGCCCCGAGCCGATGGAGCCGCCATGTTCAGCCCCGCCGAAACCGCCGCGTGCCTCCTCCTAATCGAGCTGGCTCTGGAAGAGGACCTGGGCGCGCCGCCGAGCGACGTGACGACGGAGCTTTTCGTGCCGCCCGGCCACGTCGGTTCGGCGGCGTTCGTCGCGCGCAAGCCGGGCGTCGTCGCGGGGCTGCCGGCGGCGGCGCTCGTGTGCGGCGCGGTCGATCCGCTGCTCCGCTTCGAGCCGGTGCTGGACGACGGCCAGGACGTGAAGCCGGGTGACACGCTCGCCCATGTCCGCGGCCCGATGTGGGCGATCCTCCGTGCCGAGCGAACCGCCCTCAACTTCCTGCAACATCTCAGCGGCATCGCCAGCAGCACGCAGCGCTACGTCCGCGCCGTTGTCGGCACGTCCGCGCAGATCCTCGACACGCGCAAGACGCTCCCCGGCTGGCGGCTGCTCGCCAAGTACGCGGTTCGCCAGGGGGGAGGCCGCAACCACCGCATCGGCCTGTACGACGGCGTGCTCATCAAGGACAACCATCTCGCCTTCGCGCACCAGATCCTGGGCGACTCCATCGCAAAAACGCTCCAGCACGTCCGCGCCGAGAATGAGAGGCTTGGCCGCAACCTGCCCATCGAGGTCGAGGTCGACACGCTCGACCAGCTCGACGACGCGCTGGCGGGCGGCCCCGACATCGTGCTGCTCGACAACATGGACGTGGCCACGATGCGCGAGGCGGTGCGCCGCCGAGCAATAGCCGCGCCGCGCACGCAACTGGAGGCGTCGGGCGGCGTGACGCTCGACACGGTCCGCGCCATCGCCGAGACCGGCGTCGACCGCATCAGCATCGGCGGCCTGACGCACTCGGTCGCCGCCCTCGACATCGGCCTCGACTACGAGGCGTGAACCGGAGCCGCTGCAAACGATGACGATTCCCAGCGAAACTTGGCAATTGGACACCGCGCGCATCGGGCGGCGCGTGCAGGTCCATGACCTGCTCGACAGCACCAACGCGCTGGCCCTTTCGCTCGGCGGCGAGCCTGGCAACGACGGGCTGGCGCTGCTGGCGCGGGCGCAGACCGCCGGGCGCGGGCAGCATGGGCGGTCATGGCAGGCGCCGGCGGGGAGCAGCGTGCTGCTGTCGGTGCTGCTGTTCCCGCCGCCGGCGCTGCGCCGCCCCGTCCTCATGGTCGCCTGGGCCGCCGTCGCGGTGTGCGAGACGATCCTCAAACTCGCCAACACGCAGGCGAAGATCAAGTGGCCCAACGACGTGCTGATCCGGGGCCGCAAGGTCTGCGGCATCCTCATCGAGCAGCGCACCACCGGGCACGCCGACCACCCGCTCGCCACCGTCGTCGGCATCGGCCTGAACGTCGCCCAGCCGCAGGAGTATTTCGACGCCGCCCAGCTCTCCGCCGCCACGTCGCTGCTCCTGGCGTCGAACGAAGTCCTCACGTCGGACACGGTCGCGCAAGCATTGCTGCGCCAGCTCGACGACGACTACCAGCGGCTCTGCGACGGCGATTTCACGCGCCTCCAATCACAGTGGAAAGGGCGGCTCGGCCTGCTCGGCAAGCCGGTCCACGTCGAAGGCGTCGCGCAGTCGCACCAGGGGCGGCTGCTTGACGTGACGCTCGACCACGTCGAGCTGCAAACCGCCGACGGGCGCGTGCTGCGGCTGCCGCCGGAGAGCGTGCGGCACATGCAGGAGCTGGCGTGACGATCAGAAGAGCTAAGAAGCTGTTTCAAAACCCCTGTGGCGAAATTTCGCTAGCGAGATTTCGCCGAATTCCGGCCATTGCTCGATGCTGCCTGAGTGTTTGTGCAGGTTGTGGAGGGTTTTGAAACAGCTTCATACCCGCTTTCGGGTTCGCCGACGCAGCTGAACGACAAGGATAAATTGCGGGGGCCGCCTGCAAGACCTACATGCCGCGCGAAACCAGGATGGCGACCCCGGTCAGCTGCATCCGCTGGTTCGGCCTTGAGATTCTACGATGTCCCCTTTTTCCCGCCTACAGCGACTGCGCCTGCAAAGCAATGTCATTTGTTGAACCTCAGTTCTCGTTGAACTCGCTCGCCAATCTTGCCATTGTCATGGTGACCGAACTCGAATTCACCGGTCGTAAGGATAGTGAAGTCCGGGCCTTTCTGGCCATTGTCCAATATTGCTGTTGCGGTAAACCTTCCGATCCACCTTGGATCACCCCGGGTTGATCGATATGCAACTCTCAACTGGTATTCTAGCCGATCCTGCCAAGGAAACGGTTTGTCCATCTTGATTGTAAACGTGCGATCTGTCCTGTTGGGCCAAACGTCACCAGGAGGAGCATCAAAACTCCCCATTGCGCCAGACTTATCCTTGTGAACGACATAATTAAACCCAATTTCCCGGTCCTTGTCGTCTCTGGTGGTGTGAACGGTAAGTTCGATCGCAACAACTCGGCGTACTTGCGGGGGTTCTGGCCGCGGTCCCCACGTCACTGGGATCGACGCCGCTTGTTCATTTTTGTAGAAAATTACCAGCCGTGTTTCGCCCGGCTGAAACTGAATTCCACTAGCGCCTTTTCCACCACTACTGACAGCTGCGCAAAGAAGTAAACTTTCACCCGTGTAGCGGCAACCCGGCGGCGGCGAAGAACGATTGAATCAGGTGGGGCTTTTGCCGCAAGCGT
>JAYSSW010000414.1:0-4149 GCA_043720335.1 Planctomycetia bacterium | reverse complement strand
TCGCTTGGCGCTCAGGCTCGGACCATTCAACCATTCGGCCATTCATCGACCGTCGTAGGATCGATCACAGGTGGTGCTCCTGGCAGGCGTCGGCGCGGGCGAGCCGGGCCGAGACGAGCTGGGGCTGGATCACGCTGACGTAGCAGTCGGGGCAGATGCCGTGCGTGAAGTTGGCGTCGGAGCGGGCGGCGATGTAGTTCTCCACCTGCTGCCAGTAGTTCTCGTTGTCGCGGATCTTCTTGCAGTAGCTGCAGATGGGGAGCAGCCCCTGCAACTGGTTGACCTGGGTCAGCGAGACCTGCAGCTCGCGGACCCGCGCCGCCAGGCTCGTCTGCAGCTCCACGATGCGGCGGCCCACCATCAGCCTCGCCCTCAGCTCGTCGCGGTCGAAGGGCTTGGTGAGGTAGTCGTCGGCGCCGCTCTCCAGCCCCGCGACGATCTGCGGCTTGCTGTCGCAGGCGGTGAGGAGCAGGAGGTAGACCGGAACCTCATGCGTCAACGCGCGCAGCCGCTGGCACACCTCCAGGCCGTCCATCTCCGGCATCATCCAGTCGAGGATGGCCAGCCGAGGCGAGTCCGGGGCCTGCAGCGCCTCCAGCGCCTCGCGGCCGTTGACCGTCACGACGACATCATAGCCCAGTTTCGCCACGGTTGCCTGCAGGACGCGCCGCGACACCGCGTCGTCCTCCGCGATGACGATCCTCATGACACCAGCTCCTCTTCCAAACGGACGTTGCGGGAAAGAACGCCTGGCTGCACGGGGTTCAGGAAATCCTCCAGGACGAGGTGCAGCCTCTCGACCGCGTCCAGGACCGCCTCGTACGCGTCGGCGGGGATCTTCGCGCCGGGCTTTGCGGCGGCGGCGAGATGCTCCAGCGTCGACAACGCCTCCTGCGCTTCCATCGCGCGGAGGTTCCCCGTCGCCCCCTTGAGCGAATGGGCCGCCATCTTGACGGCGACATGGTCGGCTTTCTCCCAGGCCGCACGCAGCGCACGCAGGCTGACCGGGCTGTCCGCGATGAACAGCTCGACGATCTCGCGCAGCAGCGCCTCGTCGTCGCCGAGGCCGGCCAGGGCGTCGTCGACCGAGAAGCACGGCAGCTTCGCGTGGGTGGCCGCGAGCGGCGTGGCGACCCGCGAATCGGGGGCGCAAGCGTGCAGCAGCGACGACAACGCGTCGAGGACCCGCTTCAGCGCCGCGAGGTCGATCGGCTTGGAGAGGTAGTCGTCCATCCCGGCCTCGATGCAGCGTTCGCGGTCCCCCTTCATGGCGTGGGCGGTCATCGCGACGATCGGCAGGTGGCGGCCCGTCCGCTGCTCGCGCTGGCGGATCTGCGCGGTCGCCTCGAAGCCCCCCATCACCGGCATCTGCACGTCCATCAGGACCAGGTCGAACGGGTGGTTCTCGATCCGGTCGAGCGCCTCCTGGCCGTTGTCCGCGACCGCGACCCGGTGCCCCAGCTTCTCCAGGGTGCGCACCGCGACCTTCTGGTTCACGAGGTTGTCCTCGGCGAGCAGGATGTCGAGGGGGCGGCCCGCAGGCAGTGCCGGCGCCGGGTCGGCTTTCTTCGCCTCCTTCACCCCGTCCAGGCTGGACAGCTGCAGCGACTTCAGGATGGCGTCGAACAGCTCGCGCTGCAGGACCGGCTTGACGAGGTAGGCGGCGACGCCGATCTCACGGGACCGCGACGCTTCGGACTTTTGGTTGCTGGAGGTGAGCATCAGGAGGGTGGCCGACGCGAACGGCGGGTGCCCCTTGATGCGGCGGGCGACCTCGAAGCCGTCCATGTCGGGCATGTTGACGTCGAGCAGCACCAGCCGGAACGGATCGTTCTCCTCGACGCTGCGCTGCATCGCGTCGAACGCCTGGGGGCCGCTCTCGACGACGACCGAGCGCATGTGCCAGTGGCGCAGGGTGTCCTGGAGGATGCGGCGGTTGGTGGCGTTGTCGTCGACGACGAGGACGCGCATGCCACGCAGGCGGGGGCAGGCTTCCAGCAAGCGGCTGAGGGGCTGCCTGGAGGGGGCGGCGGGAAGCTCGAAGCGGATGGTGAAATGGAAGACGGTCCCCTTGCCGACCTCGCTCTCGACCCAGAGGGTTCCGCCCATCATCTCGACGAGCTGCTGGGAGATGGTCAGCCCCAGGCCGGTGCCGCCGAAGCGTCGCGTGGTGGAGCCGTCGGCCTGGGAGAAAGGCTCGAAGATGACGCCGAGCTTGTCGGCGGGGATGCCGATGCCGGTGTCGGAGACGGAGAAGTGGACGAGGACGCTGCCGCCGGCGCGGGCCTCGTCGCGGACCTGGACGACGACCTCGCCCTTCTCGGTGAACTTGAGGGCGTTGCCGACGAGGTTGACGAGGACCTGGCGCAGCCTCGACGGGTCGCCGACGACGAGGGGGACGACTTCGGGGGCGACTTCGCTGGCGAGCTCCAGCCCCTTGTCGTGGGCGCGGAAGGCGAGGGTCTTCATCGTCTGGCCGACCGTGTCGCGCAGGTTGAACTCGACCGATTCCAGGTCGAGCCTGCGGGCCTCGATCTTGGAGAAGTCGAGGATGTCGTTGATGACCTTGAGCAGGGCGTCGCCGGAGAAGCGGACGGCGGAGAGGTAGTCGCGCTGCTCGGTGTTGAGCTCGGTGTCGAGGGCCAGCTCGGTCATGCCCATGATGCCGTTCATCGGGGTGCGGATCTCATGGCTCATGTTGGCGAGGAACTCGCTCTTGGCGCGGCTGGCGCCCTCGGCGGCCTCCTTCGCCTTGTGCAGTTCGGCGTCGGCCCACTTGCGCTCGACCGCCGCCGCCAGGATGTTCGCCAGCACCTGCAGGAACTGCACGTCCGCCGGGGCGAAGTCGCGCCGCGTGGCGGTGTGCGCCCCCAGGATCCCAAACGGCCTCGCCGGGTGCTGGATCACCACGCTGACGCCGCTGACCACGCCGTGCTCGACCAGGTGCATCGACGGCGTGAACCGCTTGTCGACACGGTGGTCGGCGATGACGACCGGCGCGGTCGACTTCAGCGTGAAGTGGCACAGCGAGCTGGCGCCGCTCAGCGTCAGCGACCGTCCCAGGAACTCGCTGCGCCAACCAGTCCCCGCCCACAGCTTCGCCTTTTTAAAATCGGCGTCGACCTCCAGGACCTGCACGAACTCGACCTCGAGCGCACGGGCGACCATCTGGGCGGCCTGGTCGAACAGCGTGTCCAGCCCGGTCCCCGTGAGCGCGTGGCGGCTGAACTCGGCGATCGCCGCCTGCTGACGGGTCCGCTCCTGCAGCTGGCCGGTACGCTCCTGCACCGTCTTCTCGATCTGCGACCGGGTCTGCTCCAGTTCCGCCCGGCGCAGCGCGTTCGACTGCATCTCCGCCGCCCCCTGCACACAGGACGGGATGAGGAAGAGATCCTCGAAGACGACCCAGCCGGCGTGCTCCAGCCAGCGCCAGGCGCCGGGATCGGCGAGGCCGAAGATCGACTCGGGCCAGAAAGCGCCGCGCACCAGATGGTCCAGGGCGACCACGGCCGAGCCGGCGACGAGCACCTTCCAGTCGCGGTAGATCGCCAGCAGCGCCAGCGAGCCGAACACGTGGAAATGGGTCTCGATCCGCCCGCCGGTGAGGTGGATGAGCAGGGCGCCCATCAGCATCTGGGCGGCCGCGACGACGTAGCGGGTGAGCGTTTCACCAGCCGACCGCCAGACGAGCAGCAGCGGCAGGCAGACGATCCAGGCGCCCACGAACAGCGCCGCCCACACGTGCGGGTGGATGTAGCTGGCGGCCCCGTCCCACGACCTCGGCGTGGTCGCCAGCGCGATCCCCACGGCGGCGAGCCACTGGAACGCCAGCAGCCCGGCGAACACCCGGTCGGTGCGCTGCCACAGCTTCCTCTGCTGCTGCCGCAGACAGATCGCCGCCTGCTCCGCGACGGAAGCGGCCTCAAGGGTGGTCAAGGCGACAGGGTGCATGAAGAATCCTTGGTTGAATCGATTTCATTTCGGTGGAAGGAAGGCGCGACGCCGACGCTAATGCTGTTCTGGTCTCGGACAGGATGAGACTCATGAGCAGGCCGCCCACACTAACCCTGAGCGCAAGCGAGGGGATCGCCGAATGACTCGCGGGAAGTGAATATCCGTCAGCTTGTTTCCCTGCGATCCCCTCGCTTG
>JAYSSW010000413.1:0-4149 GCA_043720335.1 Planctomycetia bacterium | reverse complement strand
ATGTCCATGAAGGAAGTTTAGCGCCAGGGCCCCTGCGGTGGACAGCTGCCGAGGCGACTGTTTTCCGGGGAAAAGCAATTTTTCACAGGCTCTCAGCTCACGGAGACAGGGAGACAGGGAGAAGTGGAATCGATCCACTCTATCAAGCCCGCTGCCGATAGGCGGCGGGGTCGAACCCTCGCGCGGCTTAACCTCACCGCCTCACGGCAGCGGGCTTGATACGGTCGATGAATTTCGCTCCCTGTCTCTTGTCTCCCTGTCTCCCTGTTCTTGCTTTTTCTTCGTGTTCCTTCGTGCTCCTTCGTGGTTCCATTTCTCTCCCGCCGTCCTGCGGGATTTTCCGGCTCCGCCGAATCTCCCGGCGATGATTTGTGTGCTAGGCTTGCCGCGTTGTGAGCCTGCATGGATGGTTCGGATTCCCCGATCCGGCTGTCCCACGAATCATCTCCCCTGGTGGATTCGATGAAAACCTTCATGATCTGTTCGATCGTCGCTGGGCTTGCCTTCGCGGGCATGGGCTACCAAACCGGATTGTTCCGACAATTCACGAACGCGGCACAGGAAGACGACACCGAAGACGTCGACGTGCCGCGGCCAGCCGGCGTGAAGGCGAAAGCAAAGGCGGTCAAGACGAAGTTCCCGCAGGACCTCGCCCCGGCCGCCCGCGCCAAGCCGGTCGAACGCGCGGGCGAGTTCAAGCCCGGCCCGGAGATCCACAAGCTCGCGTTCATGAAGCCGGACGGCAGCCTGCACAAATGGCACGAGGAGATCCACGACGAATGGCAGGCCGGCAGCGTCGAAGGAACCGAACTCGTGGTCGTCGTTGGCACGATGAAGAAGCAGTTCATTCAGAAGATCACCTACCCCAACAACGCCCCGCCGATCACGCGCAGCGCCTACGAGGTCGAGGTGTCGGTCGTTGAGCCGAAGACGGGCAAGGTCCTCGCGTTCCGCACCTTCCGCAACGAGCCTCGCGGCGTCTACCAGGTCGAGGACTGGGCCACCACCGCGATCGGCCGGCCGATCACCTGGCAGGTCGTCTTCCGCTGGCTGTCCGGCATGACCAAGACCGGCTTCCCCGACGAGGTCGACACCAATCTCAAGATCGTCAACATCATCGAGTGACACCGCGATGTCACTGGGACCAAGGAAGGCGGGACATGGTCCGGCCTTTTTTCGTTGAGATTCAGCCCCTCGGCAGCAGCGTGAACTTCGTGATCTCCGGGCGGCAACAGAATCGCACCGGCAACGTCACCACGCCGATGCCCCGGTTCGTGTACAGCGCCATGTCGCCGATCTGGTAGCGACCCTCCGGGTACTTGCGACACAACTCGGGATACCAGTAGGCGCCGAGCCACGGGATGCGTACCTGCCCGCCGTGCGAATGTCCCGACAGCTGCAGGCCGATGCGCGGGTCGCACGCGGCGGTGTCGGCGAAGTCCGGCTCGTGCGCGAGCAGCACCACCGCGGCATCTGCTGGGATGCCGTGCATCGCGTCCTCCAGCCGGTCGCGGCCGACCCAGATGTCGTCGACGCCGGCGAGGTAGAGCGTCGATCCGCCGCGCCGCCAGGTGATGTGCCGATTCGACAGCAGCGGCATGCCGGCCCGCAGCATGGCGTCCTCGACCGGCGGGCCGTTGCCGTGCCACCAGTCGTGGTTGCCCAGGATGGTGAACACGCCTCCTTCGCGCGGAAGCGGGGCAGCGTCTCAGCGATCATGTCGGTCTCGCCGTGCGTCACGCGCGACACGAGATCGCCCGTGATGACGATGGCATCGGGCTCCAGCGCGTTGACGGCGTCGATGACGGGTTGCAGATGCTCGCTCTGCACATAGGCGCCGAAATGCAGGTCGCTGATTTGCACGATGGTGAAGCCCGCGAAGGCGTCGGGCAGGCGCGGCAGCCGGATTTCGTGGTGTGTGACGTCGAGCCAGGCCGGCTCGATCTTGCGGGCGTAGACATACAGCCCCGCGCCCGGCGCCGCCACGCCGACGCGCATCGCCCCGCGCAGAAACTCGCGCCGCGAGGTCGGCATCGTTGGTCCTCCTTGCGTTGGTGCCCGCGCCGCACCACAAAACATGAGAAAACACTCGTCGTCTACTTCTTGTCGTCGTCCGATTTGTGCAGGTCGAAGTCGTCGAGCGTCTGCGTTTGGGTCGGGTCGGCGAACTCCAGGTCGATGCTCTTCGCCAGGTCGTCGAGTTCAATGTCGATCGGATCCTTGTCGAACTCGTTGACCGGCTCCGCAGGCTTCACCGGCTCCTCAGCAACGGGCGTGACCACGGGAATTGCTTCAACTGCAGTCGGCGAAACGGCTGGCATGACGACCGGGCCGGGCTGCATGATCGCGGGCGTCGCCAACTTCGGTGCGGGGGCCGTCGGCGCCGGGTCGCTGACAGGCAGTGCCACGTCGTCGGCCAAGCCCTGGTGGACGCGGCGGCCGTTCACTTCGAGCGTGAAATAAAGAGCGCCGCGCGGCATGACGAAACGCAGCAGCGCGGGCATCCCCGTGTCGCTGAAGTCGCGCACCACGCGCCCCTGCGGATCGAGGACGCGACCACTTTCCGAGACGCGAGCGTTGCGGTCGACCACTTCCGCGAAGATCTCCTGCAGCTGCTTCATTTCCTTGGCCAGCTTGTGGTCCCACAGGTCGATCTCGGTGCCGGTGTCGAGGTCGTCCAGGTCTTCGAGCTGGCGTTCGTTCACGTCGTTGCCCAGGCCGATCAGCACGAACTTGACCGGGTTGCGACGGCCGGCAGCGATGTCCTTGGCGAGCTGGATGCTGTAAGTCTTGACCGCTTCCAGATCGAACAGCTCGCCATCGGTGATGAAGACGAAGAAGCCCCAGGGCGCGTCCTTGAAGCGGTCGACAAAGTAGCGAACGGCGGGCAGCAGCTGCGTGCCGGTGCCGAGGTCGGCGGGGCCGCAGAAAACGAGCTGCTCGGCCTGGTCGGCGGTCAGGTCGCCGACGACTTCGACGCTGGCGCCGTTGTCGCCGCAGGCCCAGTAGATGCAGGTGGTGCCGTGGTCGGCGTCGATGTTGCGCGCGAGATAGGCGCACAACTGCTGCGCGACGGGGGAGATCTGATTGACGACGGTCGGCTTGGCGAAGATGGACGAGACCACGCCGCCGCCGGAGTCGATGCCGTACATCTTGCGCATCGAGCCGGAGCCGTCGAGCGCGATGCCGGTCTGGGCGCCTTCGCGGCGCGGCTCCATGAGGATGGTCGCCGTCACGCGCGTGCCGCCGTCGGGGCTGGGGTGGACGTTGACTTCGCCGAACGGTTCGACGACTTTCTTGAGCTGGGTCATGGGGCGGGTCTCCTTGTCGTGAAAACGTGACGCCAAGCCCCACCATGAGCAACGCGATTGGTGGGGGTCGAACCCCCAGGAATCGCTTCGCTCATCCTGGGGCTTGGGGGCGCTTGAGTGGTTCTACAGCAAGTCCTGCCGAATCTGCTTCCCTTCCACGTCCAGCACGAAGTGCGACGAGCCTGCGGGAAGCGTGAAGTCGAGCAGCGCGGGCAGGCCGGTGTCGGAGTAGTTCTTGACGACGCGCCCCTGCGGATCGAGGATCTTGCCGCTGTCGGCGACGCGGGCGTTCTTGTCGACGACCTCGGCGAAGATCTGCTGGAGGACGCGCATCTCGGAGGCGAGCTTGTGGTCCCACAGGTCGATCTCGGTGCCGGTGTCGAGGTCGTCGAGTTCCTCCATCTGCCCTTCGTTCACGTTCGGACCGATGCCGATGAGGACGAGCTTGATCGGCTTGACCCGCCCCGCAGCCACGTCTTTCGCAAGGCGCCGGCTGTAGTTCTTCACCTCGTCGAGGTCGTGCAGCTCGCCGTCGGTGACGAAGACGTAGAAACCCCAGGGGGCGTCCTTGAAGCGGTCGACGAAGTAGCGGACGGCGGGCAGCAGTTGCGTGCCGGTGCCGAACTCCTTGGGGGGGCCGAAGACGTGGGTGTCGGCCTGGTCGCCGGTGAGGTCGCCGACGACTTCGACCTTGCTGCCTCCCGGCCCGGTCGCCCAATAGATGCAGGTGGTGCCGCCGTCGGCGTCGAGTTTGCGGGCGAGATGGGCGCACAGCTTCTGCGCGATCGGGGTGATCTGGTTGAGGCTCTGCTTCTTGCGGCCGAACAGGCCGGCGAAG
>JAYSSW010000412.1:0-8689 GCA_043720335.1 Planctomycetia bacterium | reverse complement strand
AGAAGCAACGAGCCGTCGATTGGCAATTCGCCATCGACAAAGCAAGGGTCAAATTGAAGCGCCTCTACCCGAAAATTTAGTCTGGACGGGGCACTAGTGGCTCACGGCGGCGGGCTAGATGCGCGCTGGCCGAGCTTAACCAGTTCAACCACACCGACGGGGGCCAGGGAACAGGCCAGCACCAGGCCCCAGTCGCTCCCGGTGAGCGGGGTGGTGTGCAGCACGGTTTGCAGGAACGACGCGTAGACCGCCGCCACCTGGAGAAGCAGGCAAGCAGCCACCGCCGCCCAGAGCCAGACATTCGTAAACAGCCGGGCAGTGAACGCCGAGCGGAGCTGCGAGCGGGCGTTGAAGGCGTGGAATACCTGGCTCAGAGCCAGCGTCATGAAGGCCAGCGTGGTCGCGTGCCGCAGGCCGGTGCCCTCCGCGCCGTACCAGTGCATGCCGGCAAGGAACGCCAGCAGCGTCACCCCGCTCAGCAAGAGGCCCTGCCAACTGATCAGCCAGAGGAACCGCGGCGTCACGAGCGACTCCCCGGGGTCGCGGGGCGGGCGCTTCATCGCGTCCGGGTTTGACGGCTCCAGGGCCAGCGCCATGGCGGGGAACACGTCGGTGATCATGTTCAGCCACAGGATCTGCAAGGCCCCCAGCGGCAGCGGCCAGCCGACCATGAGGGCAACGAAGACGACCAGGATCTCCGCGAGGTTGCAGGAGAAAAGGTAGTGGACGAAGCGGAGGATGTTGGCGTAGATGACCCGCCCCTGCTCGACAGCCCCGACGATGGTGGCGAAGTTGTCGTCGGTGATGACCATGGCCGCCGCTTCTTTTGCCACCTCCGTGCCCTTGACTCCCATCGCCACGCCGATGTCGGCCTGCTTCAGCGCGGGGGCGTCGTTGACCCCGTCCCCGGTCATCGCAACCACTTCACCTCCGGCCTGGAGGGCCTCGACGATCCGCAGCTTGTGCTCCGGGGAGACGCGGGCGAACACGCCCACTCCCGTGGCGATCGTCTGCCAGCCCCCGGCGTCCAGGCCGGCCAGTTCCCGGCCGTTGGCGGTCCGCAGCGGACGGCCTTGGGGGTCGCGGTCCAGGCCGAGCTGCCGGCCGATCTCGGTGGCCGTCGCCTCCTGATCGCCAGTGATCATCACGGTTCGGATGCCGGCCCCCCGGCACGTCTCGATGGCAGCCATGGCCTCTTCTCGCAGCGGGTCGATCATCCCAACCAGCCCGACGAACACCAGTCCGCCCGCCAGATCCTCGTCGCGGTAGCCCTCCGGCAGGTCCTTGTACGCCAGCGCGAGGACGCGCAACGCTTGACCGGCCAGTTTCTGATTGTCCGCCAACACCCGTTGCCGGGCCTCGGGGGTCATCGGTTGGACGCCCGCGCCGGTGAACACCCCGACGCTGGCATCGGCCACGACCTCCGGACCGCCTTTGACATAGGCGACCGCCCGGCCATCCGCGGCGCGGTGGACGGTCACCATCCGCTTCGACTCACTGCTGAAGGGCACCTCGCCGACCCGAGGGGACTCCCGCTCCAGGTCGTCTTTGCCCATCGCGGCCTTGAGGGCGGCGACGAGCAGTGCCCCCTCTGTCGGGTCGCCCAGCACCTTCGTGTCGTCGCCGGTCAGGTCGAGGGTGGCGTCGGTGCACAACGCGCCGACTCGCAGGGCCAGTGCCAAGTGAGAGTCGGCGCGGGCGTCGATGGCCCGGTCGCCCTCGCGGAACTCCCCGGACAGGACATAGCCCGCGCCCGACACGTCGATGCGCCGCCCCCCCAGTTGCAAGACCCGGACGGTCATCTCGTCCCGGGTCAGGGTGCCGGTCTTGTCGGTGCAAATGACAGTGGTCGAGCCCAGCGCCTCGACGGCGGGCAGGCGGCGGACGAGGGCGCCCATGCGGGCCATGCGCTGCATGCCCAGCGCCAGCGTCATGGTGGCGACGGCCGGCAGGCCCTCGGGCACGGCCGCGATGGCCAGCGAGATGCCGACCTCCACCATGTACAGGAGGCCGTAGCCCCGCAGCCAGCCCGCCAGGACGATGACCGCGCAGAGCACCAGGACGACGCCGATCAGGGCGTGGCCGAGCTGCGTTAGCTTGCGCTCGAGCGGGGTGTCGCGACCGCCGGCCTCGTCGAGCAGAGTGCCAATTCGGCCCACCTCGGTACGCATGCCGGTGGCCGTCACGAGGAGCCGGCCCCGCCCGTCCGTAACCGCCGTGCCCAGGTAAGCCATGTTGAGCCGGTCGCCGAGTGGGGCTGCCTCGTCGGCGACGGGCTCGACGGTCTTCGTGACCGCGAGCGACTCCCCCGTCAGCGCGGCCTCCGCCACTTGCAGCCTCGCGCTCTCGAAGACTCGCCCGTCAGCGGGCACACGCGACCCGGCGGCGACGAGGACGACGTCGCCCGGCACCAGCTCGGCTGCGGGGATCGAGTGCTCCTCGCCCTCTCGCAGAACGTGGGCGGTTGGCACCGCCTGCCGCTGCAGGGCGGTGAGCGCCTGTTCGGCCTTCCACTCGGTCAGGAAGCCGACGGTCGCGTTCAGGACGATGACGACCAGAATGGCGACCGCCTCGATGTGCTCGCCGAGCACGAACGCAACGATGGTGGCCGCGACGAGCAGAGCCACAATGAGGCTCTTGAACTGGCTGACGAGAATCGCAAGGACGGAGCGCCCCTTCGCCTCGGCCAGGGCATTCGGGCCGAACTGCTTGCTCCTCCGGGTCACCTCGTCGTTGGTAAGGCCTGTTTTTGGTTCGGTCTGGAGATCCCGGGCGACCTCTTCCGTTGACAGCATGTGCCATGCGCGTGGCTGCTCGGCGGCGATGCCGGTCTGGCCGCCCGAAGAATCGGCCGGCTTTCCCTTCGTCATGTCATCGGCACTCATGGAAATCTCCGGGTCGGTCGTGAGGTCGTGGTTTTTGGGCCTGTACAGGCATCGCGAAAGGTGGATTCCTCGGAGATACGCGATTGATTCCCAGGGAATTTGGCAACCCGCAGCAACGGGTACACATATAACCCTTCGCCCAACAGTCGACCCCCGCGAATGAGCGGCGGCTTGCCGGACGGGGCGCATCGGGAGCGGGCGGACTTTCTCCCGGGCCGGGTGAGGTTCGTTTTCAAGCGTTACTTCGCAGGTTCGCCTGGTCGCAGCGGTCGTTCGCGAGGAACACCAGCTCGTTCGGCTTGCTCGTGCAGTCGTGCTCGACTGGGGGCTTCCCGGGAAATGCGGTACGATTGCATTGCGGAGCTCGGCCTTTTGTCCACTACGGGGGAAGCGTGAACTTCATTCACCATGCGACTCATCAGCTACAACATCCACAAGGGAATCGGCGGGCTTGACCGCAGGTACGACCTGGAACGGATCCAACGAGTGGTCGAAGCGGAGGATCCGGACCTCGTCTGCCTGCAGGAGGTCACGCTCGGCGCACGCCGCACCCGCCATCACGACCAGCCCGAGCTGCTTGCCCGGCAGTTCGCGGCGGGCGATCGTTGCTTTCAAATGAACGTCCACTACAGCGCCGGGGGCTACGGAAACTTGATTCTTTCGCGGTGGAGCCTCAGTGAAAGACAGGACATTCCGCTGCGCTACAACCGACGGAAGCCTCGCGGTGCCCAGGTCGCCGTCGTCGACACCCCCGAAGGGCGGCTGAATCTCGTCAACTGGCATCTCGGGCTGGCGGGCAAGGAGCGGAACGTGCAGGCGGACCGCCTGCTGCGGCATCCGAAGTTCCTCTGCTCGGCCCACCTGCCCACGCTGGTCGTCGGCGACTTCAACGACTGGCGCAACGCGCTGGCCCGGGGGCCGTTCGCCGAGCACGAGTTCGAGCAGGTGACCGGGCCGCCGTCGCGCTTCCGCTCCTTCCCCGCGTTCCTGCCGATGCTGTCGCTGGACAAGGCGTTCACGCGCGGCGACATCACGGTCGATGGCGTGCGGCTCGTCCGGACGAAGTTGACGCGCCGGGCGTCCGACCATCTGCCGCTCGTCATCGACTTCCACTTGAACGGCCACCGGGCTGCAACTTAGGTTCGGCAATCGTCGGGCAATCGTGAGTCCAGGCGCCAAGATCCACCACGAAGGACCGGGTGGGCGAGGCTCCTGCCGAGCCGCGAAGCCTGCGCAAGATGCGTTCTTTTCGCGAATTTCCCACGGAACCTTGCATGACTCGTGGGTTCACGCTTGGCAGGAGCCTCGCTCCACTGGTCGCCGCAAGACCGTCCGTCCACCTCTGGTTGACGGCGCGCCAGCCTCGGCGAGCCAGCGCGAGAGCCAACTGCACAGGATGACCGCAGGCGCAGCCCCGGCGGTGACGAACAGCCATTGGGCGGCCGTCAGCGGGAGCAGGACGAAGAAGTACGCCGTCGGCGCGAGGTACATCACGGCGAGGTAAGCGGGCAAAGCGGCGGCGACCCACGCGTGCATCCGGCGGTCGCCGTGCGCGATGGTCAGGACATTCCCCAATCCGATGAGCACCAGCGCGGAAAGCAGAAGGGTCCGCTGCGTCGGCGGATCGTCGCTTATCCACCAGTAGGCCAGCAGCCAGACCACCAGGCCTGCTGCGCCAATCACCACTCCCGCCGCCGCCGCGAAGCCGCTGACTTCGCGCAGGAAGCCAGGCCCCCTCGCATCGACGCGCGGCCCAGGGGCACCACGGTTGAGCAGGATCAGGAGCGTCGGCCCGCCGATGGTCAAAGCGTTCAGGAGCGTCACCTGCTGCGGCAGGTACGGGAAACCCAGATCGAACACGCCAAGCGCGAATACGATCAAAATCAACGTGTAGAAGTTCTTGAGCAGAAACAGCTTTGCCGCCCGCCTGAGGTTGTGGAGCAGCATCCGTCCTTCGTCGAGCATGGAGGGCAGCAGGGCGAAATCGTTGTTCTCCAGCACCAACCCGGCGACGGCGCGGGCGGCGCTGCTCCCCGCCCCCATGGCGATGCCGAGGTCGGCCTGCTTGATTGCCAGGATGTCGTTGATGCCGTCGCCGATCATGGCGACATGGTAGCCCTGGGCCTGCAACGTGTCGATGATCGCCAGCTTCTGCGCCGGCGAGACGCGGCCGAAAACGCTGTGCGAATCCAGCACCGCCGCCCGGTCGGCGGCGGAGTCCAGGCTGTCGCCCGTCATCACCGGTTCCTGGGCGAATGGGAGCCGCAGGTGCTGGATCGTCGCCCGCACCGTTTCCGGGTGGTCGCCCGAGATGATCTTGAAACGAACGCCCTGGTCCGCGAGCGCCTCCAGAACTTCACCCGCCGAGGGCCGTAGCTCGTCACGCAGCGCGACCAGGGCGAGCGGCCGGAGCGGCCCCGGCGGGAGAGCCCCGTTGAAGCCGGCGCCTTGGGCGAAGCTTGCCGCCTCAGCGAACAACAGAAGTCGCTGCCCCGTCGGCAGCAGTTCGCGCCAGGCAGCTTCGGCCGGAGTAGCAGCCTCCGATGCGAGGAGCGGCAGCAGCGATTCGAAGGCGCCCAGCACCAGTACCCGCTCCTCGCCTCCGAAACGCAAATGCGCCGCGCTGCTGCGGTTCTGAGACTTGAACGGGAGCTGGTCGAGCAGTTCCGGAAGCACGCCATCGGGCAGATTCCCCAAGCTGCTGCGGATCGCCTGAACGACCTTGTTCCCCGCGTCGAACGGCGCCCAGGCGAAGAGCCTCAGCCGATGATTCACGTCGTTCTCGGATTCGTTCAGCACGTACACCTGGTCCAGAATGAGCTGCCCGGTGGTCAGCGTGCCGGTCTTGTCCAGGCACAGGACGTCGACCGACGCCATCGACTCGACCGCGTTCAGGCGCTGGACGACGGCGCCCCGGACGCTCATCCGGACCGCCGCGAGCGTGAAGGCGAGCGTCGTCATCAGCACCAGTCCCTGCGGGACCATCGAGGTCACGGTCGCAGCGATCATCTGCCACAGCTCGGCCTGCGGGAAGCCTCTCGCGAAATAAAGGCCCACATAGGCGACGCACAGGAGGACCGCGACTGCGGACAACAGACGGATGAGAGTGTCGAGCGTGCGCTGCATCGGGCTCGGCGCGTGCTGGTAGCGGCGGGCCTGGGCCGCGGTCTGGTTCGCGAACGACGCGCCGCCGACCTTCTCCACCCGGTACCGCCCGTCACCGGCGACGCATACGCTGCCCGACAGCAGCCGCTCCCCGACGCGGCGAGGCACTGGGTCGGACTCCCCCGTCAGCAGCGCCTCGTCGATCTCCAGGAACCGCGCGGCCAGCGTCACGCCGTCGGCGACGACCATGTCTCCCGGAGCGAGCAGAACGCACTCGCCAAGGACCACGTCGTCGGCCGCGATGACCTGTTCCGCCCCGTCGCGCAGGACGCGCGCGCGCGCGGCGGTGAGAAGGGCGAGGCGGTCAAGATGCCATTTGGCGCGGATCTCTTGGACGAGGCCGATCAGCGTGTTGACGACCGCCAGCGCGCTCACGGCCCAGGCGCCCCGGTACTCGGCCAGCAGGAACAAGGCGACCGCCGCAGGCACGACGAGGGCGTTGAAGAGCGTGACAACGTTGCGGGCGACGATCTCCTGGTATTCCGCCCTGCTGGATCGCGCGGCGCGATTGGTCTGCCCGCTCATGACTCGCTCGACGACCTGCGATGCGGTCAGGCCCTCAGGCCGAATGTCTTCGTCCGTCATCGAGCGTCGGCTTTCGTTGTCCCTCTGCATGATGCGCCTCGTCGCCGAATCCAAGGGGATGCGCCAGCCTGGCTACTTCCTTTGTATCGGCTTGAATCCGTCGCGATTCCATGATGGCCTCGCCGACGGACGCGACGGGCTGCGCCATGTTCGCCTCTCCTTCCGCCGGAGCATTGGCATCTACGCAGCTGCAAAGTTCGCCAGCGCAAAGTGATGAGCACGATTGTTTCGCCACCGCTGGAACGACGGCTCAAGAAATCCGGAGCCGAGGAGGACACGCTCAGCGTCATCCTCTGCGACAACGGTGTCAATCGGCCGTTGCGGGACAACAAGGGGCAGCACCTCGAAGGCGGCATCCGCGTTCCGTTCTTCGTCGTCTGGCCCGGCAACCTGCCCGCGCGCAGGATCTACGAGCATCCCGTCATCACCTTCGACCTCCTGCCCACCGACTTCGCGGTCGCGGGGATCGCCGCACTGAAGGACCTCGACGGCGTGGACCTGATGTTGCATCTTTTCGGACGGAACAAGGTGCCGCCGCACGAGGCTCCACTGGCGCTTCAATCCGCAGAAGGCGGCTCGCAAGCTGAACTGGTCGCTGCTCGACTGGCGCTGGCCCGACTGGACGGCAGGAGCCTGACACCCCAGAGACAAAGGCAGCAGAACGAGGTGCGCGACACGTTCTTCCTCGTCCACCGCGACGTGCAGCGAGCCGTGCGCAAAGTGGTTCCACCTGCGCGACGACCCCGATGAGATCAGGAACTTCGCCTCCAATCCGGCCCAGGCGAAGCGGGTTCGCGACATGTTGGACCTGCTGGCGCTGCAGCAGAATCTGTCCCATGGTCCAGCCGCGTGCGTGATCGACAATTCGCAGCCCGCGAGGGTGGACGAGTTGTTCTTTAAGAAACCGACGCCCAGGAAGAAGAAAGCGGACAGGCACTGAGCGGGTACGCTGCGCCTGGAAGTTCAAAGATACGGAGCCAAAAGCCGCGCCACACCGTCGCGGAGCCTGACCAGGAACGGTCGTCGGTGGAGCTTGTTGAGCGTCATTCGTTCCGCCTTCGCGAAGTTCAAGTCGAGGCCGCGTTCGAGAATCGCGGCCAGGGACGGGTCGTAGCACTCGATGTTGAACTCGAAGTTGAGGCGGAGGCTGCGGGCGTCCCAGTTCGCGGAGTCACGCCGCCTGGGCTCCGCTATTCGCGCTGCTTGGGTGTTCCGGACGGAGGAGCAGCGTCTGCGTGGGCCATCAGCACGCCGATCACGCTCATGCCTACTGGCGGCAAGACGAATTTCGATCTGACATCTCGACATAGCGAATTTCCGCATCCCGCCGCAGAACAACTGATCAGACGTTCACCTAGACAATTGCTAGCCGCCGTGTCACGATCCTCGGCATGGAACACGCCGGGTCCGACCGCATCGCCGACTCACTGACATGGCAGGCCGCGTGTCGATCGGACGCACGCGTCGGCGAGCTGCTGTTGGCCGGGGAGGAGCCAGACGGCATCTACGGCATAGCCAGTGCGCGGATCGTCGATCACTTCCTGCTCTACGTGGAGGAGCTGGGGGTCGGCGCGGCGGTTCGAGGGCTCCGGCCACGCGGAGTCCAGCGGGAGGTCATCCCGGCCGAGCTCTACGTGGTGCTCTACTTCCTGCGTTGTCTCGCGCGGATCCCCAGCCAGGAGGCGCTGCCGGACCTGCTTTTCGCGGACACCGCGCTGATGCTCCGTCTCGGGTTCAACGCCCACCAGGTCGAGTTCGGCATCACCCGGCGCGGCGAGCAGGCGCGAGAGGGGGTCCGCCGAAACGCGCCCGTCGACCCTGAGGCCATCTCCAAGAACGTCGCAAAGCTCGATCTCGGCGACGTGCGAGCGTTTGTCACCGCGACACTGAAGGCGCTCTGGGCGAAGCACCCGGTGGTCTCCGCCAAAGGGCTCTTCGTGATCGATGGAACCTTCATTGAACCAGGTGAAACGACGGCGGGGGCGGGAACCACGAGTCGGTCGAAGTCCATCCGGACGAAGGATGGGGTGAAGACCGTCAGTGAGCTGACCACC
>JAYSSW010000411.1:0-4156 GCA_043720335.1 Planctomycetia bacterium | reverse complement strand
GGGAAAGGCCTCATTCTGGGCCGTGCTGGGTATAGATATCCTCGCGAGGAAAGTCGCCCCACATTTCCCGGCGGGCTTCGTCGATTTCCTCCGCGGAGATCGAGACGCCCATGCCAGCGCAGATTCCCTCAAGGCTTTTCAAAGGCTTCTTCGCTACGTCATCCTTGGTCGCCAACGACCGGGCGAACGACAGCACTTCCTGCTGCTTGGATGCAGGGAGGCCGCGAAGCGTCTGGAGGATCAATTCTTCGACGGGCATGGCGATTCTCCTGTCAAGCTTTGCCGGTTCGGCGGCAGCCGGTGGCGCCGCACGGGGGGAGGCTGAGGTCGCCGCACGACGACGAGAACGCGCCATCTTTCACCTGAGGCAGCCCTGGAATGCTGAGCTGCTTCGCGACCTTGGCGCTGCCGCACTCGGGGCACTCGATTTTCTCGCTGGGGTTGAACACCAGTTCCTCGAACGCATGGTCGCACTTCTGGCACTGATAGGGGTAGAGCGGCATCGCGTGGTCTCCGTGGCGCAATCGGGTTTGCAGTGCATTGTATCGCCGCGCGTGCGTCCGTTTAGCCGTTCGCCTACGGCGAACGCGGGCGTGGTGCCGCGCGGCGATTTGATTTTTCGTCGTGGGTCGCGCCCGCGCTCGCCGTAGGCGAACGGCTAAACAGCGCCGCCGCGTGTCAAACTGCGCAGGCGGGGAAATCCTCGTCTCTCCCATTTCGTCGGCACGGTCGGCAAAGGCGGCAAGGTCTTCCGCGCCGTCGGCCCGCCTTGCCTCCGATGCGGAAAAGTCGGCGGGGTCGGCAGCCGCGAAAGACGAAGGATAACAAGGACAACCGCTAATTCCCTCAAAGGACGCATTCCCTGTGGTTCATCCACGAACCCGGTTTGGGAGGATCCAACGCATGCTGCGCACTCGCTGGCTTTGTTTGTTCGTGCTGGCCTGGCTGGGCCTGTCGGCGACCGCCGCCCGGGCCTTCGAGAAGGACGTGCCGGTCAACGCCCGCATTAAGGGGCGCGTGGTCGACCACACCTCGAACCACGGCAAGGACAACCGCATCTGGGCGCGCTCGCTGTTCCAGAAGCGCGACTTGTACGTCTACCTGCCCCCCGGCTACTGCAAGGAGCAGCAGTATCCGATCATGATCTTCATGCACGGGTTCGCCCAGGACGAGCAGAGCCTGCTCGCCATCGTCCCGTACATCGACGCGGCGATCGCGTGCGGCAAGCTGCCGCCGCTCGTCATCGCCAGCCCGGACGGCTCGCTCGACGGCAAAGGCTGCCTGGACAAGCCGGGCAGCTTCTTCCTGAACTCGAACGCCGGGCCTTACGAGGATTTCGTCCTGCAGGACGTGTGGGACTTCGTCACGCAGAACTACTCGATCCGCCCCGAGCGCGAGGCGCACATCCTCGCCGGCGTGTCGATGGGGGGCTTCGCCGCCTTCAACCTCGGCATCCGCCACCGCAAGGCGTTCGGCATCGCCATCGGCGTCCACCCGCCGCTCAACCTGCGCTGGGCCGACAGCGACGGCAACCCCAAGGCCGCCTTCGACCCGCGCAAGTGGGGCTGGCGCCAGGGCTACGACAACCCGCGCGAAGTCGTCGCCTGCATCGGACCCGTCAAGATCCGCCTCGGCGACGTCATCCAGCCCGCCTTCGGCGTCGGCGACGAAGCGCTGTTGGCGATCACGCAGAACAACCCCATCGAGATGCTCGACCGCTGCAAGCTCCGCAACGGCGAACTGTCGATGTTCGTCGGCTATGGCAACCGCGACGAGTTCAACGTCGACGCCCAGGTCGAGAGCTTCCTCTACTACGCCAAGTTCCGCGGCATCGGCCTGCACGTCGCCAACGACCCGGGCGGCCGCCACGACGAAGCCACCGCGATCCGCTTCATCCCCAGCATCGTCCGCTGGCTCGCCCCGCAGCTCGCCCCCTACGGCACCGCCAACGGCTGCGGCACCAAGGTCTGCCGCTGATCGATGGTGATCGGAAACAAGCGAGGCGGCGCGTCCACGGAAGGACGCGCCGCCTTTGTGCGTTTGCAAGAAATGTCAATTGAAAGCGAAATTGCTTTTCTACAATACTGCGAAATGACACCCTGTTTCGAGACAGAGAGGCGTTGGCATGTCCGTGAAGTCGAAGCGAACTCGAATCACAATATACGCAGATGACGCAGGCGATCAGCCATCTTCGGATGCGATTTGGGTTTGTGATTGGCTTCGCCGGTGGCCCGACGATGTGCACGTTGAAGAGTATAGTTCAGGCGGATGGGAGCATTGTTGGGACATCGAAGGTTCGGACGATGCGATTCAGGAAGTTCCGGCGCACCTACTTTGCACAAGTGAGTGGGCCAACCCAGAATTGTTCAAACGCAAATAGCTCCCACTTTTGTCTCTACCGGCGCGCAATCGAGCGACGAACCCAGAGCGCAAGCGATGAGATCGTCGCTCTTGTCGCTTTGCGGCGATCCCATCGCTTGCGCTCCGGGTTCGTGAACGCCACATTCCTTGCCGCATGCCGAGTAGCGTGCGAGCCGACCGGCGCGAATCGCATCATGCCAGTGGCAGCACCTGCCAGCGGATCATCAGGTCGGCCGCGAGCAGCGCCGCCGCGACGGCGACGACGACCGCGAAGAACATCACGTCGGCCAGTGTTGTCTGAAATGCGTGCAGCGTGCGGAACTCGCCGTCGAAGCCCCGGCAGCGCATCGCCTGGCCGACGCGTTCGGCGCGCTCGTGGCTGCGCACCAGCAGCGTGCCGGCCACCTGCCCGATCGTGCGGTAGCTGTGCAGGCTGGCCCGGTTGCGGTAGCCTCGCACCCGCAGCGCGGTTCTCAATCGGCTGAACTCGTCGAACAGCAGGAAGACGTAGCGGTACGTCAGCAGCAGCAGATGGACCAGCACTCCGGGCATGCGCAGCGAATGGGCCGCCTTGAACGTGTCCTGAAGCGGCGCCGTCGCAAGCACCACCAACACCAGCGAAACCAGGCTCGTCGTCTTCGCCAGCGCGACGACGAACACCTGCACGCCATGCTGTGACAGGTTCAGCATCCCCAGCGGCAGCGCGTCGTCGGCTGAGCGAGGCACGAAGGGCAGCCAGGCGAGGAACACCGCGAGGAAGAGCAGCACGCCGCCGACCCGGCTCCGGTACCAGCGCCCCGGCAGCTTCGCGAGCCAGACGAGCAACAATACCGCCGCCAGCCCGGCGAGCGCGACCGGCCAGGTCCGCGTGAACGCCAGCAGCCCGCATGTCAATAACACTGCCGCCAGCTTCCAACGCGGATCGCGCCGGCTCACCAGCGAGTCGGCACATTCAGGCAAATCGAGCGCAAGCGTCATGGCGTCCTGTTCCTGAGCCCGAAGCGCCAAGCGAACCTTGCACGCCGCTGGGGCGGCGGGACCACGGGAAGGACGGTCGGGAAGGATGCTGTGGGGCGGTCTTAAGGGAGGCGGCGCTCCCGTCGACGGGATTGCTTTTCGCGCATGGCGCGATGCCCTGACGCCCCGGGCGGTGGCCTCGTCCTGGTTTCTGGGCCGAAGACTCTTCCCCCACAGCGATGCCCATTTTATCATGCACCGGACCGTGGGTCGAGGTGGCGTCGATCCCGTGGTGCATTCGTGCCCGCAAGCGAGCCTGGTTTCGGAAGTCTGCGCGACCTCGCTGGGGCTCCGGTGTCCCGTTTGAGAGACATTTCCGCCTCCGCACCTCCGCACCCGCGGTCTTTCTGCCCCCCGTGCCCGCCCAGCGTTTCCACTTCACAACTCGGCAGGGCTCACGACCATGACTCGACAAAACGTGCCGCCGCGCCGTCGGCCGACACGGGCTTGACGGCCGCACTGTCCCGGAAGAACGACCGGAGCGGGGGCGAGGTGCTGCCGGCCAAGCCGAGGCGGCGGAAAAGGCGTCCCACCGAGGTCGCGTTCGAGGCCGTGGGCTTGAGAGGCAGCACGCGACGGGGCAAAGCAAGGGAGCGGCGACGCCCTGAGCCCGAAGCGCCAAGCGATGCTTGAACGCCGCTGGGCGGCGGGACCACGGGAAGGAACTGCCGAGAGGGAAGGCAGCTCCTTGAGAGTCGCCGGCCGTCTGAGCCCGAAGCGCGAGCGAGGCCGACCCGCGCGACGGCCGCAAAGGAAGCGTCTCCCGTACGACGATGCG
>JAYSSW010000410.1:0-1877 GCA_043720335.1 Planctomycetia bacterium | reverse complement strand
GGGCGACTTCGAAGCAGTCCTTGTCGCCACGGCCGGAGAAGCAGAGGACGACCACGTCGCTTTTGCTGCGGCGCGAGGCGATGGCCATCGCCTCGACGACGGCGTGCGACGTTTCGAGGGCGGGCAGGATGCCTTCGAGGCGGCTGCACAGCGAGAAGCCCTTCAGGGCCGCGTCGTCGCCGATGTGCGTGTAGTGGACGCGGCGGGTGTCCTTCCAGTAGCTGTGCTCGGGGCCGACGCCGGGGTAGTCGAGGCCGGCCGAGATCGAATGGACGTTGGCGGTCTGGCCGTCGTCGTCCTGCAGGACGTAGGTCATGGTTCCGTGCAGCACGCCGGGCTTGCCCAGGCTGAGCGTGGCGGCGTGGTCGCCTGGCTTGACGGCGCGGCCGCCCGCTTCGACGCCGACCAGCTCGACGCTGCTGTCGCCGACGAACGGGTAGAACATGCCGGCCGAGTTGCTGCCGCCGCCGACGCAGGCGACGACCACGTCGGGGAGCCTGCCGACCTGGTCGATGCACTGCTGCTTGGTTTCCTTGCCGATGACCGACTGGAAATCGCGAACGATCATTGGGAACGGGTGCGGCCCGATGACGCTGCCGATGATGTAGTGCGTGTGCTCGACGGTCGCCATCCAGTCGCGCATCGCCTCGTTGACGGCGTCGCGCAGGGTGCGGCTGCCGCTGGTCACGGGGATGACATCGGTCGCCATCGCGCGCATCTTGAAGACGTTGAGCTTCTGGCGGCGCACGTCCTCCTCGCCCATGTAGACCTGGCATTTCATGCCGAAGAGGGCGGCTGCGGTGGCGGTGGCGACGCCGTGCTGCCCCGCGCCGGTCTCGGCGATCAGCCTCGGCTTGCCCATGCGGCGGGCGAGCAGAGCCTGGCCGATGCTGTTGTTGATCTTGTGGGCGCCGGTGTGGTTGAGGTCTTCGCGCTTGAGGAAGATGCGGGCGCCGCCGGCCTCCTTCGTCAACCGCTCGGCGAAGGTGAGCGGCGTGGGCCGGCCGACGTACTGGCGCAGGTAGTAGTCGAACTGCTTCTGGAACTCGGGGTCCTCGCGGGCCGCGTCGTAGTGCTCGGTGAGCTGGCGCAGGGCGTGCATCAGCGTCTCAGGCACATAGCGGCCACCGTAGGGGCCGAAGCGGCCATCCAGGTCGGGGACGTTCATCGTGGCGGTGGACATAGCGATGTTCGGTGGGGTTGAGGTTCGTGTCGTTTAGCCGTTCGCCTACGGCGAACGTGGAGAGGACACCTTGCGGGGATTCGCTATTGATCGTGCGTCGCGTTTAGCCGTTCGCCTACGGCGAACGCGGGCGCGACGCACACGCGGAAACATGAATCGCCGCGCGGTGTCGATTCCACGTTCGCCGTAGGCGAACGGCTAAACTGTTAAATTCCTTGACGAACGACCATTTCTGCGGCGGCAATTTTTCCTTCACCGGATTGTCCTGAACGTACTTGATGCTTCGAGCAATGTCCGCTTCCGAGTCGAGAAACACCGTCCAGCCCTGTCGTGCCCAGCACATCGGCACCTGCGAACGGTCGCCTGGCAGATCCTGGAAAGGATGCAATTGCTGGGCCAGCAACTCCTTCGTCGCGGCTCCTTTGAGCAGGTTCACGATCCGTTCGGCAGTGACCCGGTGGGGTCCAAGAACCAGATGCACATGGTCCGGCAGGATCGCGCACGCCCACACGGTCACACCGCCCCGTTGAACCGACTTCGCGAATCCCACGCCCACCGCTCTCGCCTGCAAGCCGTCGAACCGCACCGCATGATACTTCAACGCCCGTTTTGCCGACTCGCGGAGTTCGCGGTCATGCGGCCGTTTCGCAACCGAGTGTCGTGTGTCGACTTTCGTCGCCGGGCCGTAGCGGAA
>JAYSSW010000409.1:0-4161 GCA_043720335.1 Planctomycetia bacterium | reverse complement strand
CACGACCACGGCGACGACCGCGTCCGCAAAGCCGGCAACTACCTCGTCCAACAACAACGACCCCAGGGCGCCTGGAGCAACTACCCCGGCGGCCCGGTCGATCTCAACGTCTCGGTGAAAGCGTACTTCGCGCTCAAGCTGGCCGGGCACGATCCCGAAACGCCGCACATGACGCGCGCTAGAATGGCTATCCGCGCCCAAGGGGGCGCGATCCGCTGCAACAGCTACACGAAGTTCTACCTCGCGCTGCTGGGCCAGTTCCCGTACGACAACTGCGCCGCCGTGCCGCCGGAGATGCTGTTCCTGCCGAAGTGGGCGTACATCAACGTCTACGCCTTCTCCGCCTGGACCCGAACCATCGTGATTCCGCTCAGCCTGTTCTTCTCGCACAAGCCGGTACGGCAGGCGCCGGAAGGGCGCGGCTGCGCGGAGCTGTTCCTCGACGCGCCGTTCAAGGCGCAGTGGCCCCACCCGCCGACAAAGCGGATCTTCACGGCGACGAACTTCTTCCTCGCGGTCGACCAGGTCATCAAGTGGCTGGAGAAATGGGGCCCACAGGCCGTCCGCCGCAAGGCGATCGAGAAAGCCCACCAGTGGATGCTCGACCATTTCGACGATTCCGACGGCGTCGGCGCGATCTACCCGCCGATCGTCTACACGATCATCAGCCTGCGCTGCCTGGGCTACGCCGACGACGCGCCGGAGATGGTCTACGCCCGCAAGCAGCTCGATGATTTGGCCATCGAGGAGGGCGACACGCTGCGCTACCAGCCGTGCTTCTCGCCGGTGTGGGACACGGCCCTGTCGCTCAATGCTCTGGCGATGGCGGGCAGCGAAAACGCGAAGCCAGCGATGGCGAAGGCGGCGCGCTGGCTCGTCGAACGCGAGGTGCGCCGGCCCGGCGACTGGAGTTTGCTCAACCCCGACCTCGAACCGTCGGGCTGGTACTTCGAGTACCGCAACAGCTTGTACCCCGACACCGACGACACCGCCATGGTGCTGATGGGCCTCGCCCGCAGCGGCCACGCCTGGCAGCGCAGCAGCACCGGCGACAAACGGCTCATCCCCGCCGCCCAGCGCGGCGTCGCCTGGATGCTCGGCATGCAGAACCAGGACGGCGGCTGGGCGGCCTTCGACCGCGACATCAACCGCGAGATCCTCAACAAGATCCCCTTCGCCGACCACAACGCGATGCTCGACCCGAGCTGCCCCGACATCACCGCCCGCGTCCTCGAAGCGCTCGGCCAGTTCGGCTACGGCTGCGACCACCCGCAGGTGCAGAAGGCCCTCCGCTTCATCGAACGCACCCAGGACAAACGAGGCTGCTGGATCGGCCGCTGGGGCGTCAACTACCTCTATGGCACCTGGCAGGTGCTGGTCGGCCTCGAAGCGGTCGGCTACGACCCCGCCCTGCCCTTGGTCCGCCGCGCGGTGGATTGGCTGAAGTCGGTGCAACAAACGGGCGGCGGCTGGGGCGAGACCTGCGCCACCTACGACGACCCGCGCCTCGCCGGCACCGGCGCCGTCACCGCCTCGCAGACCGCCTGGGCCATGCTCGGCCTGATCGCCGCCGGCGAGGGACTCAGCGACGCCGTGCAGCGCGGCATGCGCCACCTCGTCGCCACCCAGCAGCCCGACGGCAACTGGCGCGAGGACGAGTTCACCGGCACCGGCTTCCCCAAGGTCTTCTACCTCAAGTACCACCTGTACCGCCTCTACTTCCCCCTGATGGCCCTCGCCCGCGCCAAGCAGGCCCTCGCGACTCCTTCGCGCACCGTCCACTACGACTGGACCCCCGACGCCATGCCCCGCGCCGAACGCGCGACGGCGGGCGAACGCGCGTAGCGAAAATTGCAACACCAAGCCCCAGGATGAGCGAAGCGATTCCTGGGGGTTCGACCCCCACCAATCGCTGCGCTCATGGTGGGGCTTGTGACATTCCCCCCACAAACACCGGCCGGCACGAGGAGTTGTTCCCATGCGTTTCCCGCTTAGCCTGACGACGACGATGGTCGGCTACATCGCCAAGAAGAAGATCACCCGCGTCCCCAAGTTCCCCCTCGTGCTGATGCTCGAGCCGCTGCACGCCTGCAACCTCACCTGCACCGGCTGCGGACGCATCCGCGAGTACGAGGACACCATCAAGTCCAAGCTCTCCGTCGAGGACTGTTTGGCCTCGGTCGACGAGGCGGGCGCCCCCATCGTCAGCATCTGCGGCGGCGAGCCGATGATCTACCCCGAGATCGGCCGGCTCGTCCGCGAGATCCTCAAGAAGCGCAAGCACATCTACCTCTGCACCAACGGCATGTTCATCAAGAAGAAGCTGCACGAGTTCAAGCCCACCTCGCGCTTCTTCTTCAACGTCCACCTCGACGGCATGCGCGAAACGCACGACATCGCCGTCGAACGCGAAGGCGTCTTCGACCTCGCCGTCGAAGGCATCAAGGCGGCCAAGGCGGCCGGGCACCTCGTCTGCACCAACACCACGATCTACAAGGAAACCAACCTCGACGAGATCGACGCCCTGTTCGCCTACCTCACGAAGCTCGGCGTCGACGGGTTCATGCTCGCCCCCGCCTACGGCTACAAGGCGGTCCACGACACCAACCCCGACGGCGCCGCCGAGATCTTCATGACGCGCGACGACATCCGCGCGAAGTTCAAGGAGGCGAAGAAGCTGTTCACGAAGTACCGGATGGCGTCGTCGCCGATCTACCTCGAGTTCCTCGCCGGCGAGCGCGAGCTGAGCTGCACCGCCTGGGGCAACCCGACGCGCAACGTGAAGGGCTGGAAAGGCCCCTGCTACCTCATCACCGACCAGCACCACGCCAGCTTCGCCGACCTGATGAACAACACGCCGTGGGAGAAGTACGGCTACGGCAAGGACGAGCGCTGCGAGAACTGCATGGTCCACTGCGGCTACGAGCCGTCCGCCGCCCTCGGCGTCAACAGCCGCTTCGGCGACAGCCTGAAGATGCTGATGTGGCAGCTCTCGTAAAGGTCGGACAGTTCGCGACGATGAAGCGCGCCCTTCCTGCGTTCCGTCCGAGCCTGAGCGCCCAGGCGAAGGAAAATCCCCCTTCGCTTGGCGCTCAGGCTCAGACGACCCACCCATCCTCGCTTGACAGACTACTACGACATAGTCAACCGACGCAATCCCCCAGTTCACTTCCCCTGCGTCGCCCCCGGCACCCACAGCACGTCGTCCTGGCCGTCGCGGTTGCCAACGCGGGCCAGCACGAACAGCAGGTCCGACAGCCGGTTCATATACACCACCACCTGAGGATTGATCGCCTCGCCGTGCGACAGTGACACCACGTCGCGCTCCGCCCGCCGACACACCGTTCGCGCCAAATGGCACCACGCGGCGGCTTTGCTCCCGCCCGGCAGCACGAAGCTCCGCAGCGGCTGCAGCTTCTCGTTGTGCGCGTCGATCACCTTCTCCAGCCGCTCCGCTTGTGCCGCCGTCACGCGCAGCATCTTGCCCGCAACCTCCCCCTCCGTTTGCGGAACGCACAGGTCGGCGCCCACGTCGAAGAGGTCGTTCTGGATTCCGCGCAGCAGCGCCGCCAATCCTTCGTCCGCTTCCAGCACCAGCAGCCCCAGCACGGCGTTCAGCTCGTCCACGCTGCCGTAGGCGGCCACGCGCGGATGGTCCTTGGCGACCCGGCTGCCGTCGCCCAGGCCGGTCTCGCCCTGGTCGCCCGTCTTCGTGTAGATGCGGCTGAGAAAAACCATGTCACCCTCGCCTTCCGGTTGAAGTTGCCTGCATCGGGAAAAGGACGCGCCTTTTCGTCGCTGCCAGGAGTAGAATACTTCTGGCACGGCTTTCGCAGGAAGGAACGGTCCTCGACCGCTTCCCCAACCCCGCGTGCCGGATGATTCTCCGAACCCTTGAGGGGCTTCGGGGGTTTTATCATGGTAGGCGCAAGCCCCCTCGTTCGCGCGGAACGAAAGCGGCGACCTCTCCTTCTCCCCTTGCCCAGGCGTAGGCGCGAGAATGCGCAGCGGGTTGCGTTTTTTTGCTGCACGGATTGCAGAATCGCGCAAACAACTTCCTCATGGACCCGTCTATGTTACGGGTAGGATTGCGACACGAGTGGCGGATCAACAGGCCGAACTGGAACTGGTGCGACTCGCACGCGGCGGCGACCGGTCGGC
>JAYSSW010000408.1:0-4164 GCA_043720335.1 Planctomycetia bacterium | reverse complement strand
TGGCTGAGTCGCGCTGCCAACGGCATGGCTGGAGCAACGTCGCGCTGCACGAGCGCGACGTGACGACGTTCGCGCTCCCCGAGCCGGCCGACGTGGTGACGTTCTCCTATTCGCTGACGATGATCCCCGACTGGTTCGCCGCCCTCGAGAACGCGAAGAGGCTCCTCAAGCCAGGCGGCGTGATCGGCGTCGTCGATTTCTTCGTGTCGCGCAAGCACCCCGCCCCCGGCTTCGCGAAGCATCCCGGCTTCACCCGCGCGTTCTGGCCGCTCTGGTTCGGCATGGACAACGTCTTCCTCAGCCCCGACCACGTCCCGCACCTGCACCATCATTTCCAGGTGGATCGCTTCGCCGAGCAGCGCGCCAAGGTGCCGTTCCTGCCGCTGCTGCGCGTGCCGTACTACCAGTTCGTGGGCCGCAAACCGGCGGAATCCACTGGCGACCCGGCGACAGTCACGTTACGATAATCAGTGTTCCCTCCTCTCCGCTTTCGATTGCATGCTGATTCGCCCACGGGAGGACGCGCCGTGTCCACGCAGATTTCGTCGAGCAACCCGGACGGCCCCGATTTCGGGGACGAGCTGTTCCAGAGCGCCGAGCTGGCGCCGGTCACGGACGCGCCGCGCCCCCGGTCGTGGCGGCGGGCCTGGCTCGCGCTGCTGTTGCTGGCGATGGTCGGCGGGGCGGCGGTCGGCGTGCAGCGTTACGACCACGACGAAGTGCAGCCTTTCCTGAACACGATCCACGCCGCGATCCGGCCTGCCGACCGCGAGCCTGCGCCGGCCGCCCCCGCTCCGGCCTTGGCGGCGCCAGTCGTGGAAGTCGCGAAGCCGTCGCGCGAGATGCTCGCGGAGTGGACCAAAGCGATGCAGGACGTGAAGAAGCAGGGGCACGACGCGCTCGCGCAGCAGCAGGCCGTGTTTCTCGCCGAAACCAAACGGCTGCGGGACGACTTCCTGCAGGCGACGCTGCGGCTGGAAAGCAAGTTCGCCGCTAGCGCGACGCAGTCGGTTACCGACCACGGCGCAGTCAAGCGTCTCGAAGCGCAGCTCGACGAGGTCAAGATGCAGCTGGCCCGCGCTGGCAAGGACACGGCTCGCTTCGACAGCGAGATGCAGGCGAAACAGAAGGAGCTCGACCGCTTCCAGAAGCAGCTGACCGACACCCAGGCGAAGCTCGCCGAGACGCAGGAGCTGGCCGGGCGGACGCAGGAGGATCTGGTGCAGGAGCGCAGCCGCAAGTCGCAGTTGCAGAAGGAGGTGGCGGCGCTGGCCCAGGCGCCGAAGCCGCGCGTGGAGGAGGCGCCGAGGTCGCCGGCGTTCTTCGGCGTCGAGCCGCGCGTCGTGGACGCCGCGCCGAGTGTCAAGCAGGCGCCGCAGCGGATGAACTGGACCGGCCGGATCGCGGAGAACTCGCCGAAGGACCGCAAGCACGGCGCCCCGTCGGCGGTCCACACCACGACCCTGCGCCAAGGGGTGCGCTACGTCATCGACCTCACCAGCAGCGCCTTCGACCCGATGCTGCGGCTGGAGGATTCGCAGGGCCGCGAGATCATGGAGGACGACGACGGCGGCGACGGGCTGAACTCGCGCATCCACTACACCCCGACGCAGACCGGCGTCTTCCGCCTCGTCGTCACGCGCTACAGCGGCGCCGGCGACTACCAGCTCAGCGTCCGCGAGCCGTGACCGACACGCGGTCTTACTCGGGCGGTCAGGAATGAGGCTCAACTCCAGGCCAAACGAACCCTGAGCGCAAGCGAGGGGATCGCTGGTTGACTCGCTGAGTGAGAATATTCGCCAACCGGGTTGTGGTTCCAATCATCGATCGACAATGAATGTTGCGAATCGCCGGCTGTTTTGCACCAAAGGTGCTTCATCGCAAAGCCCAGGGTCGCGAAGCGCACCCTGGGCTTTCACACCGTCCCCGGCCTCTGCCCCAACGGGGCTGCATCATCCCGCTCGACCCGTTTGATGCAACGCCGTTGGCGTAGAAATCCATAGTTGCGATCCGTTAACCCAGGGTGCGCTAGCGCGACCCTGGGCTTTGTTATGCAGCACCTTCGGTGCAAAAACCGGATTGTCAGTGTGATACCCTGCGCGGCGAAGAATGAGTCAAGTCTCGTTCCTGGCCACGCAGAGCATACAATAACGGTTGGACCTCCAACTTCCTTTTGTGAAATGTGTGCTTGACGTGATTCTTCCCGTGGTGGCGCCGACGGCGTCTTTGCCTGGTCTGCTAAACGAAGCCGAGCTGCGCGCTTGGCTTGACGAGCGCGGCGAGAAGCCGCTCCGCGCCCGCCAGCTGCGGCGCTGGCTGTTCATCAGCGGTGTCGAGTCGTTCGACGCGATGACCGACCTGCCTAAGTCGCTGCGGGCCGATCTCGCCGAGGTGTTCGCGCCGCTGGCGGCCAAAGTCTCGCGGCACCAGACCGCCGACGACGACACCCACAAGCTGCTGCTCGAACTGCGCGACGGCAAGCTCATCGAATGCGTCCTCATCCAGGAGGACGACCGCCGCACCGCCTGCATCAGCACGCAGGTCGGCTGCGGCATGGGCTGCGTCTTCTGCGCCAGCGGCCTCAACGGCGTCGACCGCAATCTCACGGTTGCCGAGATCCTCGAACAACTGGTCCGCCTGCGCAACCTGCCCGGCCCGCGCCACAAGGAAGGCGACGGCGTGGAGCGGCTCACGCACATCGTCGTCATGGGCATGGGCGAGCCGCTGGCGAACCTCGAAAACCTCCTCGCCGCGCTTGACACTGCGACGCACAAGGACGGCCTCGGCATCGGCGCCAGGCACATCACCATCTCAACGGTCGGCCTCCCCGCGAAGATCCGCCGCCTGGCCGACCTGGGACGCCAGCACCATCTCGCGGTGTCATTGCACGCCCCGAACGACGCGCTGCGGACCAGGATCGTGCCGACCAACGACAAGACCGGGCTGGTCCCGATCCTCGAAGCGGCCGACTACTTCTACCAGAAGACCGGCCGGCAGGTGACGTACGAGTACGTGCTGCTGCACGGCCTGAACGACGAAGTCGTCCACGCGCGCGGCCTGGCCCGGCTGCTGCAAGGGCGGCAGGCGCACATCAACCTCATCCCGTTCAACAACGTGGAGGGGCTGCCCTACCACCGCCCCACGTCGCAGTCGCTGGAGGCGTTCATCGCGCCGCTGAAGCAGGCCGGCATCAGCGTGAAGGTCCGCAAGCGCAAAGGCTCGCAGATCGACGCCGCCTGCGGCCAGCTGCGCCACTCGGCCTTGCAGCAGGCGCAGGCCACGGCCGAATCGTCCACGCCCGCCCCGCCCTTGGTTGACGCTGTCGAGGAGTTCTGAGCCGACCCCGGGACCGGAACCTTCCCCGGCCCCAGGGTTTAATTCCGCAGCGGGAAGGCCAACTGTGCAACGAGGCAGCCGTGGCAATGACCGGCGAGAGCAGCACGCAAATGGCTTTGCGTGACCCTGACATCCGCCTCATGCTGCGCGTGCGCGACCACGACGACGCCGCCGCCTTCGCCGACCTCGTCGAGCATTTCCAGCACCGCCTCGTCACCGTCATGCAGCACCTGGTCGGCAACAAGGAGGAGGCCGAGGATCTCGCCCAGGAAGTCTTCCTGCGCGTCTACCGCAGCCGCAAGAACTACCACCCGCGCGCCAAGTTCTCGACCTGGCTGTTCACCATCGCCAACAACCTGGCGCTCAACGTGCTGCGCAGCCGGCAGCGCAAGCCGTCGGTCACGCTGAACGTTCACGACAGCGGCCCGCTCGGCCCGCGCCCCGCCGAGCAGCTTGTGGTGGGCCGCGAGCCGGCGCCCCACCATCTGATGCAGCAGCAGGAGCTGGCCGCCGTCGTGCAGCAGGCGCTCGACACGCTCAACGAACGACAGCGCGTCGCGGTGGTGCTGAACAAGTTCGAGGACATGAACTACGCCGAGATCGCCGAGGTGATGGGGCTGACGACCAAGGGGGTGAAGTCGCTCCTGAGCCGCGCGCGCGAGAACCTGCGCGTGGTGCTGAAGGCATACCTGCACCTGGAGGACGACGCCGGCCCCGACGATGGATAGCGCGGTCGTGATAGCAAGCCCCACCATGAGCGAAGCGATTGGTGGGGGTCAAGTGTTTTCATCGTGTCCCCCCAACGAGTCTCCCATGTCCACCTTGAGC
>JAYSSW010000407.1:0-4166 GCA_043720335.1 Planctomycetia bacterium | reverse complement strand
GCATCTCCCGAGCCGTCGTCCACCACGACCACGTCGAACGCTCCTGCGGGCGGCGTCGCCGCGAGGCTGGAGGAGATCTTCTCGAGCGAGGCTGGCAGACGCTCCGCTTCGTTGTAGGCGGGAATGACGATGGTGAGAGCGGTCAGGGAACTGTCCGGCGAAGGGCTGGGGCGACGGTGGTGCCCGAAAGCACGTCGGCCAGGCTCCGGATGCGACGAACCGCTTCAGATCGACGCGGACGACGGTGCCGACCTTGTCGTAGCGAGGCACCTTCACGCGGTCGCCGGCCTGCAGCTTCGAGCGCCATTCCTTCATCGCAGCCGCTTCGCGCTGCTGCTTCTCGAAGTCGGCTACGCGGGTCTCGTACTCGGCCCGCTGCTGCTGGGCGGCGTGCTGCGCTTGCAACGCCTCCTCGCGTGCTTTCTCCGCCTCCTCGCGCTTCTGCTGCAACTGCATCATGTCGCCTGAGCGCTTCTGCCGGCGTCGCAGATACTTCCGCGCTCGCAGCAGCAGTTCGCGTGGCAGTTTCAGCCGGCGGGCGATTCGCAGGGCGTTGCTCATGCCGAACTGGCCGATGAGTAGGCGATAGGTGGGCCGCAGCGTCTCGACGCTGAACTCAACGGCGGCGTTCTCGGCCCGTTCGTTGTTGAAGGCGTACGTCTTCAGGTCGCCGAGGTGCGTCGTCACCATCGCCCGACAACCGATGATGTCGAGTTCGTCGAGGATGGCCCGGCCCAGAGCCGCCCCTTCGACCGGGTCGGTGCCCGCGCCCAGTTCGTCGAGCAGGACCAGGCTGTTCGCGTCGGCGGTTTTCAGGATGGAGGCGATGCGCGAGATGTGCGAGCTGAACGTGCTGAGCGACTGTTCCAAACTTTGCTCGTCGCCGATGTCGGCCAGGACGTGCTGGAAAACCGGAACGTTGCTCCCCTGCCCTGCGGGAATGTGCATCCCCGCCTGGGCCATCAGGCAGAGCAGGCCGGTCGTTTTCAGCGTGACCGTCTTGCCCCCCGTGTTCGGCCCGGTGATGACGAGCATGTTGAACGGCTGGCCAAGTCGAACATCAATCGGGACGACTTCGCGCGGTTCCTTCGACTTCGATTCGGCACTGGTTGCAGCGGCGCGGAAGATGTGCTCCAGCAGCGGATGGCGGGCGACGCGGAGCCAAAGCTTGCCCTCGGTGTTGATGTCGGGGCAGGTCATCTGGAAGTCGCGGCTGTAGCGGGCCTTGGCGGTCACATGGTCGAGCCGGCCCATCATCTCGATCGCGTAGCCGAGCGGCCGGGCGACGCGGCCCACCTCGGCGGTCAGCCGCCGCAACACCTTGTTCACCTCGCGGTCCTCCTCGCCCTTGAGGATGACGCGCTCGGCGCTCAGTCCGGCGATGGCGGACGGCTCGACGAAGATCGTCTCGCCGGTGCTGCTGGTGCGGTGGACGACGCCGGGGATCTTGTGCCTGAAGTTGATCGAGACGGGCAGGACGTAGTGGTCGCCACTGACGGTGGCGTTGGGATAGCGTAGGATCTTGCGGAGCTCGGGGTCGCGGAGCAGGTGCTTGATGCGGTTCTGCACCTTCTCGTCCACGTCGGCGATCTTCTTGCGGACGTGGGCGAGTTCGGCGCTGGCCATGTCGAGGACGTGGCCGCGCGTGTCGATGCAGCCGGTGATGCCCTTGGCGACGAGGCCGAGGTCTTCGACCGGGGCGAGCAGGTTGATGACGCGGATGAAGCGTTCGGGCAGCCGCATGCGCCAGCGGTACATATGCCCCGTGCAGGCGAGGGCGGCAGCGACTTCGAGGAGCTGGTCGGCGCCGAGCATCGCCCCGATGGCGGCGCGGCGCGCGAGCATGCGCACGTCCGACAGGCCGGCGAACGGGGGCGTCAGCGCCTGGTCGAGCGCGTCGACCATCTCGGAGACGAGAGCCAGTTCGTTGCGGATGGCGTCGGCGCCGGTGCCAGGCTCCGCCTGCAAGGCCAGCTCCTTGCCGAGCGAGCAGAAGGCGTAGCTGGCGACCCGCTCGCGGATCTTGTGGAATTCCAGCAGTTCCAGGGTATGGGCATCCATCGTCACCACGTCGTTCATGCAGTCTTGGACACGTCGCCGCCGCCGAGGTTCGCCCCCAGCGCCGACGAGTGCATTGTAACGACGTGCCGCGCCGCTGCCCATGCCGACGAAACCCCGGCCGTTTCACCCGCGCCGCATCTCGCATGGCGTCGCTGCGGCGTCGCCGGTACGATCCGCGTCCAAAAGTTGCCAGGCCTGGAGTCGAGCTCGACGAGGACGTGTGGCGAAGCATCGCGTGGGGTGATCGCGAACAAGCAATGCGGCTGAGTGAAGTCAAGGTTCGAGCAAGTTCGCCTGCACCATCGAATCGTACGCGGTGGAAACCGCAGCTCTTTGGAATTTGTCTTTTTTCACCAGCATGAAGCGTTCGATAACTTCTTCTTTCCAAGGGCCCGTTCCACCACCAGCTCTTTTCTGGCGGAAAAGGTAGTCGAGTGTCGCCAGAAGTTCCAGGTGCTCCGGTTCCAGCGGCAGCAAACTCTGCACGACCTTGTCGATCGTCGCTTGGTGCAGGTGAAGATCGTTGGAATGGAGTTGAAGCAGCGTCTCGGCTTCCGCGGCGGGGCGGTAGTTCGAGTACTTGCCGGGACTTGGCGAAGCGTCCTTGAGCACTCCGTCCGCGACTAGCAGTTCCGCGTCGCGAGAGACGCGGTCGCAGTACGGGCCGTAGTGGTAGATGTCGAACCGGTACCGAGCCGGGACGCCTGAGATCTGCAGGAAGTACACGATCTTCTGCAGCGCGGTCCGGCCAAGGTATCCCTTGTCGGCGAGCTTCTCCGCCGAGCGCGCGGTCGCGGCGAGAAGGGCGTGCTCCCAGGTGCCCGTCAGTTGGAGAGTCATGGCTTGCTCAACCTTTCACGTAAGCCTTGCACTTCGCGGCGATTTCTTTCTGCAACGGTTTCTCGTGCCGGTCCAGGTCGGCGAAGATGCGGGCCACCTGGGACCATCGGGGCATCTTCCTCAAGATGGGGCTGCGGCTGCCCAGCAGATCCGCGGAGCCGTCCGTGTCGATCGTCGAAAAAGGGACGTACTCCTGTTCGTCCATGTCTTCGGGCAGCAGGAGCTTGTGGTTCTTCAACTCGGCCTTGTCCCACTGGAAATCGACGTCCGAATACTCGTTCTTGATCCTGCTGAAAACCGCGAGAGCCTTCTTGATCTCGACGGCGCCAGCGTCCTCGTCCGACTCGTAGACCAACCGATGATGCTGACGGTCTCGAATTCGCTTGGCCCACGGATGGGCGGGTTCGCCGGGGTTGTCCGCGTCCTGGATGATCGCGGCCATCATCGTCATGTCGTTGTGGGCAAGTATCTTTTCCGGAGAATCGAAGTTCGACCTGGGTTTCGCTTTGAAATAGTTCTTCAGGTACAAGTCGTAGATCCGCCTCAAGCGGTGGTAGTAGACCTGGGTGTTCATCTGGTAGCGGGCCAGGATCAGCGCTTCGAAGGTATGGATGCCGTCTCGTTGGATCGCGATCTCAAGCCCGCCCAGTCCTTCGGGATCCTGCCTCAACGTCAAGCATTCGATCATCCGTCGATAGTCGAACAACCCGTAGTCAACGCCGCAGTGAAGGGAGTCTCGAAGCAGATAATCGGTCCGGTCCGCGTCGATCTGGCCCGAAACGATGTCTCGCAGCACCTGGAGCTGAGGTTGAAACCGGTTGTCAGGCTTGACCAGTCTTCCGACCAGCGTGCCACAGTCGGGGAAAAACAGCCGTTCAAGCTCTTCCTTCAGGAACGCCGGCTCCGTTAGGATCTTGACGGTCAGCGACTCGTGGTCGGAATCCTGCTGGATGACCTCTTCGGCTGCGTGCGAAAAGCAGCAATGCCCCGTGTCGTGCAGAAGCGCGGCGAGCCTGACCAGTTGACGAGCCTTCGCAAGCGGTTGGTCGCGCAGTTCCTCGACCGAGGAGAAGGTCTGGTCCATCACTTCGCCGCCGACGCGGGCAAGGGAGTCGAAGATTCTTGTTGCGACCTCCATGACGCCCAACGAATGCTCGAACCGCGTGTGCGTCGCGCCTGGATAGACGAGTTCCGTGAGAGCCAGCTGCCGGATCCAGCGTAGCCGTCGAAAAAGGGGGTGGTCGATGACCTTTCGTTCGTTCTCC
>JAYSSW010000406.1:0-1882 GCA_043720335.1 Planctomycetia bacterium | reverse complement strand
CGCGATGCCGGCGCACGACCTCGACCATGCCAAGATCGCCCAGCAGCCCGGTCACGTCGTTGACGAGGTGGGCGCCCGCTTGCAGACAAGCGTCCGCGACCGCCGCCTTCGAAGTGTCGATCGAAAGCAGCGCCGTGGTCTGTTTCATCAGCGCCTGCACGACGGGCAGAACCCTTCTCAGCTCTTCATCAGCCGTCACCGGCTGGCTGCCGGGCCGCGTCGATTCGCCGCCGAGGTCGAGGAGGTCCGCGCCTTGCTCGACCAGACGCAGCGCGTGGGCGACGGCCGCGTCGGCGTCGTGATGCTTCCCGCCGTCGGAGAAGCTGTCCGGCGTGACGTTGACGATGCCCATGACCAGGCAGCGTTCATTGGTTCGCAGGGCGACATCGCGGAGCTGCCAAATCATGGTGCGTTGTCCGTGGGCTGAAGCAATTGCAAGCGTCGACCCCGCCGCCTAACGGCAGCGGGCTTGAAAAAAATCATCGATGGTTCGACCCCCACCAATCGCTTCGCTCATGGTGGGGCTTGCTAGAAATCTGAGATCTGCAATCCGATATCTGCAATCGTTATTTCCACTTTTCCATCTGCTGCACGATCTGGATGGCGGCCAGGTTGATCGCTCGCCATTCGGCCGACGTGAGCGAGCCGCCCAGTTCGGGGACGAAGTTGGTCAGCGGCACGACCACGACCGGGATCTCCTTCGGCGCGGTCGCCGCAGGCATGCCGGGCAGCGGCTGCTCGTTCGGGTCGAAACGCGTCGGGTTCGACAGGATGTCGCCACGCTTGCCGGGCCGGAGGTCGCGCCACACCACTTCGATGCTGACGGCGACCTCCGCGTCGCGCACCTCGTTGAGCTGGTTGGGCAGCACGACGTTCTTGCGGCGATTCACGATCTTCAGGATCAGTTCCGTGTCGGCCCGGCTCGGGTCGGACACCAGCCGGTACGGCGACTTCGTCCCGATCTCCTTCTGCACCGCTTTGGTCAGGTCGAACTCCAGCCCCTTGCGGTAGGTCGTGTTCAGCGCGATCGGCAGGTAGATGCTCTGGATCGACGTGTCAAACGGCGGCGCACTGGTGTAGCCGAGGATCGCGAGGTGACCGTCGCTGCCGCAGCCCGACAGGGCGAGGGGCGCCAACAGCAGGCCCAGCACGGTCCAGATCCGGTTTCGCATGGCGTCCTCTCCTAGCGCGGCGACAGGGGCGAGAGCAGCGACGGCAGCACCCGTGGCTCGGCGGCACGGTTTGCGCCCTCCGCCGGCGTCTGCCGGCGCTCGCGGTCCTGCTGGTCGTTCGTGCGGTTCTGCTGCAGCTCGGTCTCGGCCCGGCCCCGGATCTCCGTCATCCGCTGCGTCGCCTGCTCGGCGTACGTCGTGTTCGGGTAGCGCCGCCTCACCAGCTCGAAGTAGAAGTACGCCGAGCCGGGGTGCCCGGTCCGCTGGTAGAACTGGGCGATGCGCAGGTCGCGGTCGGCCTGCTGCGTGTTGATGCTGACGAGCTGCTGCTCGATCCATTTCTCGTCCTTCGCCAGATCCGGGTACGCGTTCTGCGCCACCTGGATCAGCTTCTTCGACTCCTCGACCGAACGGCAGTCGTAGACCGACCCTCCGGTGCAGAGCTGCTTGCAGATCACCGACTGCTTGATCGAGCGCGAGGCGTAGTCGCTGTTGGGGTAGTTCTCGTAGAGCTGCTTGAAGTAGGCGTCGGCGTCGCGATAGTCCCTGCGGAAGAACTTCACGGTGCCGAGGTAGTACAGCGACTTCTCGGCGAGCGGGCCGTTGATGTCGTACAGCCGGATCGTGTCGAGCAGGATGACCGCGTGCCCTTCGGTGTCGAGCAGCGGCTGGTCCTTGCCGAAGTGGATATACGACGCGGGCATGACGAA
>JAYSSW010000405.1:0-4168 GCA_043720335.1 Planctomycetia bacterium | reverse complement strand
GGCGGCGGGCTTGATATGGTCAACAGAGATTGTCAGACGGTGTCCCTTGCTTTTTCGTGAAGAACGGAATTTTCGTGATCGTTTCGTTCGGCGTTCTCGTCTTACTGGTTGGGATCGTGCCCGCAACGTGTTGAATCCTGTCACCGGCAACGATCCCCGCCGTGCCATCGGCAAGCGATGGCAGCAGCCGCCACGGTCTTTCGGAGTGCGAAGCATGTCGTTTCACCGCCTGTTCGGGGTTGCGTGCGCGTTGGGTCTGTCGCTGCTGGGGCTGAGCGTCACCGCGCAGCCGCAGGCGGCCGACGCCGCCGCGAAGGAGTCCAAGATCGAGTCGCTGCCGCCACGCAGCTTCCAAAGGCTCGGCACCAGCAAGTTCCGGCACGGCGCCCGCGTCGTCAGCCTCGCCTACTCCCCCGACGGACGCTACCTCGTCGCCGGCGGCGCCGACGCGCTCCGCCTCTGGGACGTGCAGACCGGCCTCGAAGTCGAACGCAAGCTGAAGGAGCCGTGGGTCCAGGCGGTCTCCTTCACGCCGCAGGGGCACGTCGTCGCCACCGCCGGCATGTTCAAGACCATCCGCCTCGTCGAGATCGCCGACGGCAAGGAGATCCACAAGTTCGAGGGCAACAAAGCCGGCATCAAGGCCCTCGGCATCTCCAAGGACTTGCAGGTCATCGCCTCCGGCAGCATGGACGGCACCCTCTTCATCTGGAGCTACCAGGGCAAGAACAAGATGCACGAACTGAAGGCGCACGCCGACGAGATCACCGCCCTCGCCTTCCATCCGACCAGCGAGACCGACCTCGTCGCCACCGCCAGCAACGACCGCACCGTCCAGCTCCGCAAGATCAGCACGGGCGAACTCGTCCACAAGCTCGACGCCGACTGCGCTCCGCAGGCGCTCGTCTTCGCCCCCGACGGCAAGCTCTTCTCCGCCGGCGACGACAACCACATCCGCGTCTGGGACTCCGCGACCGGCAAGCTGCTCGACACCCTCAAAGGACACGCCGGCACCGTCGTCTCGCTCCTCTGGCACGAGGGCAGCAAGTCGCTCGTCTCCGGCTCGCTCGACCAGACCATCCGCGTCTGGGATCTCGGCACGAAACAGGCCCGCGTCATCCAGCGCAGCCCCGGCGACAACGACGTGCTCGCCCTCTCGCCCGACGGCAAGCAGCTCGCCAGCGCCGGCGTCAACCAGACCATCCGCCTCTTCGACTTCGCATCCGGCAAGGAGACGATCCCCGCGTCCGGCCCCAAGGCCGGCCTGCTCGGCCTCGCCTCGTCGATCGACGGCAAGCGGCTCGCCTCGGCCTCGTCCAACGGCATGCTCCAGCTCTGGAACGCCGAGACCAGTGAACTCACGCGCGAATGGGACGGCCACCATCGCGGCGAGGCGGCCGTCGCCTTCGCCCCCGACCAGAAGCACCTCGCCTCCGCCAGCGACACGGTCCGCATCTGGGACCTCGACATGGGCCAGGAGAAGATGCAGCTCCCCGTCAAGGCGGGCGACTTCGCCTTCAGCGTCGCCTTCCAGCCGGCCGGCAAGCTCCTCGCCGTCGGCTACCGCAGCGGGCTGGTCGAGATCTGGGACTGGGCCCAGAAGCAGGTCGTCCAGAAGTTCAACTACCCCGGCCCCGTGCACGCTCTCGCTTTCGCGGTCGACGGCAGCAAGCTCGTCGTCGGCGGCGCGAGCAAGATCATCGTCTGGGACGTGGCCGCCAACCAGGAGATCAAGCGCTTCGACACCAAGGACGGCCCCCTGGCCAGCCGCCCCAGCGTCGCGTCGCTGGCGTTCTCGCCGCTCGGCCTGACCGTCGCCGCCGGCTGCTACGACGGCGTCGTCCGCGTCTACGACCTGCAGGCGGGCAAGGAGGTCTTCGCCTGCGAAGGGCACCAGAGCGTCCCGTACGGCGTTGCTTTCTCGACTGATGGCCGCACGCTGCTGTCGGGCAGCTTCGACAAGACCGTTTGCCTGTGGGAAGCGTTCAGCGGCCAGCGCATCGTCGAGTTCAAGGGGCACGCCGGCCCCGTCGTCGGCGTCGCTTTCTCCAGCGACAACCGCAGCGTCTTCTCCGCCAGCGGCGACACCACCATCCTCGCCTGGGACGTGACCGGCCACCGCAAGGACGGCAAGATCGCCCCCCCCGCGCTGCAAGGCGGCGACCTCGACCGCATGTGGCAGGCCTTCGCGGCGGAAGATCCGGTGAAAGCCCACGCCAGCGTCTGGCTCGCCGTCGCCGCCTCCAAGGAGTCCGCCCCCGCCCTGCGCGACATGCTCTACTACGTCGATCCGGTCAAGATCGACAACCTGTTCCGCGACCTCGACTCGGGCAACTTCCGCCTGCGCGACAACGCCATGAAGCAGCTCACCAACTACGCCCGCTGGATGGAGGGACGCTACGAGGCCGCCCTGAAGGATCCGCCGTCGATCGAGTACCGCCGCCGCATCGAGCAGCTCATGCAGAAGCTGAAGAACTCGACAGCGCCGACCCTGGCGCAGGAGCGGCTGCGCACCCGCCGCGTGATGCTGGTGCTGGAGCAGATCGCCGACCCGGTCGCGCTCGACACGCTGCAGAAGCTCGCCAACGGCGCCCCCGAACCCGCCCTGCAAGCCGAAGCCCGCGCTTCGCTGCAGCGCCTCGCGAACCGCGCCAAGAGCTGACGCACGCCATGCGATTCTGAACCGTTCCAGGGAAAGCCCAGGAATCGCCGTCCCTGGGGCTTTCGCGATGATGCCAAGCGGACACGCTGCGCCGCGTCTTGGCGTTGCCCGGCGAACCGGCGGCGCGGTATAAGCAGGCTGGTGGATTCGATTTCGTGACCAGCGGCAGGAGGCCCGACCCATGCGTGGACGCATCCCGGCGAGCATCGCCCTTTTCCTCGGACTGGCCCTCGTCCCCGGCGGCGCCCAGGAGAAGAACCCCGTCGTGCCGAACCCCGTCGTGCCGGCCAGCTTCGTCCCCCCCGCCGCCAAGACGCGCGACTTCAAGCAGCTCAACGAGCACCAGCGCCTCTTCTACCTGAGTGCCGCCCGCGGCACGGAATGGCTGAAGAACGCCAACATGCGCGACGGCAAGTTCGTCTACGGCTTCCTTCCCGCGCTCGCTATCCCGATGGAAGGGGACGATTATCTCGCCCAGGTCGGCGCCGCCCTGGCGCTGGCCCGCTCGTCGCGCGTCCTCGGCGACGCCAGCAGCGCCGCCATCGCCCGGCAAGCATTGTTGACTGCGCTGCTCGCCACCGAGGTCGATCCGCACAACCCCGCCGCCCGCCGCACCGCCGCCCCGGCCGCGATCGTCCATCGCCTCGGCGCTTGCGGCATGCTCGTCCTTGCGGTGCAGGAGTTGTCGCCGCCCGGCAAGGATCTGCTTGAACCCTCCGAGCAACTCTGCAACTATCTCGCGCTGCAGCAGCAGACCGATGGCTCGCTGCTCGTCCGTGAAGGCCGCGACGACGCGCGCGCGAACATGGAGGGCGAGTGCTACCACTCCGGCATCGCGCTGACCGCGCTGATGCGCAGCCAGAAGTCGCCCGCCGCCGCCGCCCGGCTGGAGGTGGTCCGCAAGGCGCACGTCTACTATCGTGCGGTGTGGGCGCAGAACAAGAACGTGCTGACGGCGACGAGCCACATCCCGGCGTACACCGAAGCGTACCTGGCGACGAAGGAACAGGCGTACGCCGACACCGTCTTCGCGATGGCCGACTGGCTGCTGGGGATGCAGTACCTGCCGAAGTCGGCGCCCCGGCCGCAGTGGGTCGGCGGGTTCCCCGTGACGGCGAACGGCAAGATCGTGTCGGCGGCGCCCGACATCCAGTCGGCGGCCATCGCCGAGTGCCTGGCCGACGCCTGCCGCGCCGCCCGCGGCGCCGGTGATTTGGCGCGTTGGCAGCGCTACAGCCAGTCGCTGGAGCTGTGCCTCGATTTCACGTCGTCGCTCCAGTACACGCCGAACCAGCTGCGCCACTTCGTCGAGGAGTTCCGCCCCGCCCTGCTCGGCGGCTTCCACGCCTCGCACCAGGACGGCAACCTCCGCCTCGACCACGCCCACCACGCCGTCTCGGCCCTCGTGCAGTACCTGGAGCATGTCGCGCCGTAGAATCCATCCATCGAAATATCAAGCCCGCCGCCGTTAGGCGGCGCGGGTTGTCGCATGCGATGACCCGCGCC
>JAYSSW010000404.1:0-4174 GCA_043720335.1 Planctomycetia bacterium | reverse complement strand
GCACTCGTTCGCGATGGCGAAGTACGAGGTGACGCAGGAACTGTACCACGTCGTCATGGGCAAGAACCCCGCGCGCTGGCAGGGGCCGCGCAACTCGGTCGAGATGACGAGCTGGCACGACGCGGCCGAGTTCTGCACGCGCGTCACCAAGCTGCTGCGCGAACGCAGGTTGATCGGCGCGAGCGAGGTCATCCGCCTGCCGAGCGAAGCCGAGTGGGAGTACTGCTGCCGGGCCGGCACGAAGACCGCCTACAGCTTCGGCGACGAGGTCGCCAAGCTGAAGGAGTTCGGCTGGTACAAGGACAACTCGAAGGGCTACGATCCCCCGGTCGGCGCGAAGAAGGGCAACCCGTGGGGCCTGTTCGACATGCACGGCTACGTCTCGGAATGGGTGCTCGATTCGTGGCAGGACAACTACAAGAAGCTGCCGGCCGACGGCACCGCGGTCATCGACGCCGACAGCAAGGAGCGCGTGGCCCGAAGCGGCGGCTACCCCGACCCCGCCGACCTGTGCCGCAGCGCCGCCCGCCAACGTGTCACTGCGGCGGTGTTGAACGACAAGCTCGGCTTCCGCTGCGTCAAGGACGCGGTGCGGAAGTAGAACCATCAAACCCCCCAAGCCCCAGGATGAGCGAAGCGATTCCTGGGGGTTCTACCCCCACCAATCGCTTCGCTCATGATGGGGCTTGCGAAACAAATTCTTGAATTGGATGGACTCCATGCGCATCGCCGCTGTCATCGCTTGCCTCCTCGCCGTGTCGCCGCTTCGCGCAGACGACTGGCCCCAGATGCTCGGGCCGCAGCGCAATGGCGTCTCCAAGGAGACCGGGCTGCTCGCGTCGTGGAACAAGGACGGGCCGCCCCGGCTCTGGTCGAAGGACGTGGGCGAAGGCTTCAGCGGGCCGGTCATCACAGGCGATCGGCTCGTGATGTTCCACCGCGTCGACAACGAGGAAGTCGTCGAGTGCCTGCACGCTGAGACCGGCAAGCCGATCTGGAAGCAGGGCTACGCCACCAGCTACGAGGACCAGCTCGGCAAAGGCAACGGCCCGCGCTCGACCCCCGCCATCCAGGAAGGCAAGGTCGTCACCCTTGGCGCCGCCGGCGTGCTGAGCTGCTTCGACCTGCAATCGGGCAAGAAGCAGTGGTCGCACGATCTCGCCAAGGAATACCGCGTCGCCCGCAGCTACTTCGGCGTCGGCACGTCGCCGCTCATCGACAAGGACCGCGTCCTCGTCAACGTCGGAGGCAAAGCCGCTGGCATCGTCGCCTTCGCGCTCGACACCGGCAAGGAATTGTGGCAGGCGACCAGCCACGAAGCCAGCTATTCATCCCCCGTGATGACGACGATCGGCGGCGCCCGGCGCGCCTTGTTCTTCACGCGCGAAGGGCCGGTGCTGCTCGACCCGGCCGACGGAGCGGTGAAGTTCCAGCAGAAATGGCGGGCCCGCTACGCCGCGTCGGTCAACGCCGCCACGCCGCTCGTCATCGGCGACCTGGCGTTCATCTCCGCGAGCTACGAGACCGGCGCCCTGCTTTTGAAACTGCGTGCTGACGGCGCTGACGAGGTTTGGCAGGCCGAGGAGGGCGTCATGTCGAACCACTACAACACCAGCGTCTTCCACGACGGCCATCTCTACGGCATCGACGGTCGACAGGAGGCGGCGCCGAACCTGCGCTGCGTCGATCTCAAGACGAAGAAGGTGATGTGGGAGAAGGCGAAGTTCGGCTGCGGCACGATGGTGCTCGCCGAAGGCCGGCTGATCGTCCTCACCGAGCGCGGCGAACTGACACTGATCGAAGCGACCCCGGCCGGCTACCGCGAGTTGTCCCGCGCGGCGGTCTTCGACGACGGCCCGTGCCGCGCCCAGATCGCGCTCGCCCACGGCAGGCTCTACGGGCGCGACCAGCGGAAGCTGACGTGCTTGGATTTGAAGAAGTGAGCCGTTTTCGACGAACTGCACTAACCCTGAGCGCAAGCGAGGGGATCGCATGGCGTTGGCAGGACGAGAATTCCGGGCAAGGTGTGGCTGTGTTTTGTTGTTTCCGCGTGGTTCGCTGCGATCCCCTCGCTTGCGCTCAGGGTTAGTGGAATCGCAGCCCGTCTCCTTCTTGGCGGCGTAGACTATCGCGCCCGCAGCAATCAGGCGTCACGTCCGTTCATGTTCATTGGTCGTGGGATCGACATCCCGCCGGGACACGCGGGCGCTAAACGGGGAGGATCACGGCGATTCTTCCTGCCGCCGCGTGCTGTCTTGGTCCATGCCGTTGAGCGTCTCGGAACTGTTGCGGCCGTAGCGGATCTCGCTGAGGTGGGCTTCCGCCGGGTTGTCGCGCAGGTCGCGCTTGAGCCGGCCGCGCCGCTTCTTGGCGCCCACCTTCTTCACGGTTTTCTTCAGCTTGCGCATCCGACGCTTGTCGGGGTCCACGGTTCACCTCGCCAAAAAGAATCAGCCGACGAAGCATCGACGCCTCGTCGGCTGCACAGGTTCGCGCACGATCGCTACGACTTCGCTTTGCGAAGGGCTTCAAAGAGATCTTTCTCCAAATCGGTCGCCGAGCTGAAGCGGTCGTTCGTCATCCACAGGCGGAAGTTGCTCAGGCCGGTGACGTACGCCTTGTGGCTCTGGACGAAATAATCGACGCTTCCGTCCATGCCGGGCGGGACGGGGATGTTGAGCTTGTACTCCTCGCCGTCCTTGACGATCTCGATGGGGCCGCTGAAGATCGCCTTGGGCATCAACGTGTTCTGGAACATCTTGCCGTCGAGCGAGTTCGCCTCGGCGCCGAGGTTCGAGTTGAAGTCCTTCAGGCCGAGGCCGTCCCAGACGTAGACGCCGACGGTCTTGTCCCCCTTGGCGGCGGGTGCGGTTCCGACCTTGAAGCCCTTGGGGAACGGGTCGAGCAGGAACAGCGCCTGCCTGGTCTTGTCGCTGGCGATCCCCTTCTCCTTGGCGTAGGACAGGATGCCGTCGATGACGCCGCCCAGCTCGGCGGCTTCCTTGTTCCCCTTCTTCAAAAGGTCGCTGTAGCGGCCGGTGACGTAGTGGGCGGCGTAGCTGTACTTGCGCTTCTGGATGGCGTCCATGAACTTGTCCATCGCGTCGCCGGGCGTCTTCGCCTCGGTGAAGCCGGCTACTTTGCGGGAGACGTTCTCCTCGGCTTCGGTGAGCGTCTTGCGGTTGAAGATGCCGACGGAGATGACGCCGGTGTAGGCCAGCCCGACGAAGGCGAGGCCCCCCACGACCACCAGCAGCACGATGAGTGTCGAGACTTTCATGGACGGAACTCCGGAAGGGATGACGTTATCGAAAGCGACAAGCTCTATTTACCTCAAGCGAATCCCGCATGCAAGAAGCCCGCGACAAATGTCGCGGGCTTCTTGGTCGTGCATGTGCTGGCGGCGCCAGGGCATCGGGTCGGGTCATTTCGGAAACCCGCGCAGGTGGAAGCCGCCGTCGACGTTGATGACGTCGCCGGTGCTGTAGGGCAGTGTCCCCGTTGCGAGCGCGACCACCGCGCGGCCCACGTCGGCGGGCGTGCCCCAGCGGCGGATCGGCGCCAGGCCGTCGGCGAGAAGCTGCGTGTAATGGTCGTGGGCGCCGGCCGTCATGTCGGACTCGATGACGCCCGGCCGAACCTCATAGACGCGGACGCCGTGGCTCGCCAGCCGCAGCGCATAGAGCTGCGTGAGAATCGACACGCCCGCTTTCGAGATGCAGTAGTCGCCACGATTCACCGACAAGGCGTAGGCCGACAAACTGGTGATGTTCACGATGGTCGGCGATGATTCAGGCAAAGTTTCGCGCAGGCGGATCATTTCACGCGCCACGCGCTGCGAAAGGAAGAACGGCCCGCGCAGGTTGACGCCGATCACACGCTCCCAGCTTTCCTCGGTCGCCTCCAGCAGATCCTTGCGGCCCAGCGACGTGATGCCCGCGTTGTTGACGAGCACGTCGATGCGTCCCCAGCGCGCGAGCGTGTCGTCCACGATGCGTTCGCGGTCGGCAGTCACGCTGACATCGCCCTGGCAGATCATGGGATCGCTGCTTGGCGCAAGCATTTGCAGCGTCTCGCGGGCGGCGGCTTCGTTGCCTTGGAAGTTGACGGCCACCGCGAAACCCGCGTGCGCCAGCGCGACGCAGATGCCCCGGCCGATGCCTCGGCTGCCGCC